>JBCCRZ010000413.1:0-5801 GCA_039200855.1 Cyanobacteria bacterium P01_D01_bin.44
ATCTGAGCCATTTTCAATGTTTGGCAGTGTGGTTCAAGGTGCTCGGTCTGATATTTAGCTCGGTCTGAACGAAATATGTTGTACATTCACTGATGGTGTGCTGAAACCAGAATCTTCTAGCGGTTGGTCAAACAAGCCTGTCAATCTGTTGCCTGCAATATCTTCCAACGTTGTGTTGATAGAAATCACATAGCTTTGATCTTGCCATGAATCTTGAGGTGTAAAGAGCCATTCCTGCTCATTATCTGCTAATACCACTGCCCCTCGGATAATATCTCCTGTCATACCTTTTACGCGAATTCGATACGCTAGGGAGACATGATCATGGGGGCCATTGAGATCAATAATCAAAGGATCACGAGTACCGGTTGCTGGTTTGATGACATGCCATTTCTGAATGTCAGGCGACGTAAAATCACTGTTTACCGCTACGAATGATTTCTCATAGGTGTTTGATAGTTGGCATCCATCCGTATCCAGTGCCGTATTGTTGATGGTCAGAGAATAACGCTGGCCAGGGATCAGGGCTCGACCCAGAGTTTTATGGGCGGCCAGGCCAGTCTTAACGCGTCCAGGGTCCAATAAAAGCGTCAATCGTTGGCCATCTGGAGACCATAAATCATATTTGTTTTCGATAAAGGCTCCGGCAACAGTTGCACCAGTTTGATCGACCAATTTGATTGAAGGTAGAATGCCATCGCGCCGCATCGGTTTAGAGAAGTAAACATAGAAACGCAACAAGTTATCCGGCAGCTCGTTAGCAGTCGGATATACGTCAGATACATAAGGACGTTTTGACCCATCTGCTGTGCAGCATACACCTTGTCCACATTCAGTAGAGAAAGAGAATACAGCCTGACTGGTTGCGATGATTGCAACCAGTCCTAAAAGTATCATGGATAGTCTACGTAACATCTCTCCTGACTACCTTACGAGATCGGAAAATCCTTCATCGGTTTTGAGAATGTTCTGGAATCCACGCGCAAATTCCTGGTTCTCATCATATTGATAATCAGGGAAATTGTACTCACTGACAAAATCATTAATCCGCATATATGCACCCTTGCGGAATGATACGAGATCCATGTCACCCGTGTCGATATTGCGTTTCAGCGTGAGAAGAAACTGCTCATCTTGGTCATCGGCTTGCAACACTGCTCCAAGGGGCGTTGGCACAGTCGAAACACCAGCCGATTCCCCTAACGCTACTATCTCCGTCATTCCCTCTCCTTTAGAGGCTTCTACCAGGTCTGCCACCCGAATCAAATCAGCATCAATGTTTTTGTTGATCACCAAGACATAATCTTCAGGCTGCCCCTGTTGGTTCATCGTTGAGAAGGAAATGACATCTAGCGGTGTATTACCAAATCCAAGCTCAGCAATGGTTTTACCTGTGACATGTGCACCATCATCTAACTCGGCTGCAGCGATTGTAACGAGCGGTGTGCAGGTATAAGCAGCCACTACAGTCTGAACTCCATCCAGATCGATAATCGTCATTGCCCGAATCGGGGCGCGAGTTTCAGTTTGGTTGTGTACGGTATGAAATATCTCGATGCTGGATGTTTTAACCGGATCTTGAAATGGAAAGGCTATTTTGCGCAGCGTTGAGGCAAATTCGCCAGTTGACAAACCGGCAACGAACAGAGTGCCATCCACAAAATCGAGATCGGTCACGGCAAATGTGCTCGCTGGAATATCTCGCCAGAATGTGACACTATCATCGGCTGTATTTTCCAGCGCCATTGTGGTATTTGGCAATGCTAATAAATCCAGTTTTTCCACCTTGCCATCTTGATTGATGCGTACAATGGCGGGCGAGGGGCCATCGTTAGCGGTTTGGACTGTTAATGAAACATAGGCCTCTTTTGTGACCGGATGTACCGCCACATCATGATAGCTAAGGTCAAAGCTATTAATATTAAAAGCTTCGGCGATCAGAGAGCCCAGACCTTCGATATTGTAAGGACGAGATGTGGACGCCTCTGCTTCATCGGGCAACTGATAAGCAAAAATCTGGCCGCCATCAGAATCTGCCACAAAAAGCGTGTTTGCGTCCGCGAATTCAAGGACTGTTGTGGACTGAGGCAAGTTTGAAATAGCCGTTGTTCGAGAGATTTGAAAGGTCGTTATCCAAATCAAAACAACAATTGATAATGCTGCCGATAATATAACGTTCTTGTATCGCATATCGGATTTCCTGGTTGATATAATGTGTCACTATTTTGAGAAGAGGGTTTCCAATGGGACAACTTATTTCATCACATCGACTCAAGTTGTTAGATCGCCAGCATTTACCATTCGTTTTGCCCAGGGGCAATCGGCATAGAGATACCCGCTTAGAAAGCCATACAGGGATAGAAGATCGACGTAGCCAGGTGTGTCGCCATATGCCATATCTTAAGGTTACTCTCGCTGGAAATAAGCGTAAAAACTCAATGTAATTGCCAAGGCAGAAATTATTGTCATCACTGTTCCAGGCACGAACTTGTTGTAACCGCCAAGGTCGATGAAAATGAAATAGCCAACATCGAGCAAACCACCCACCAGGGCTGAGACAAATATGGCAGCAACGCTTTTGCGCCATATAAATACGCCGCCGATAATCGTAACGATGCCACCCCAAAGCAGATTGAAACCGTGTTGATTAATAATGGCACCCGCAGCATTGGGATAATCCATCGCCAATAGAGCAGGGTCAACGCCATCGGCAATTCCAGAGACTGCGGATGCCGTGTCACCGGAGATGGTCAAAATCCCAGCTAGGGCATGGACAACACCCCAAATCACCCAAAGGATGGCGGAAATTTTCAAAAGTGTGTGTGTTGTTTGACGGTTAAGTTTCATAGTTTTGGACTCCCTTCTCCGGAGGGGAGAAGGGTTGGGGATGAGGGCTCGACAGCTTGGCAAACTGGAATGTTATTAATACGCATGTCCCTTAGCTCAATCGATCATGAATTTGCAGAAAAAACTGTTCGCTTAAAAGCATATCGATTACTCAAGTGCGACGGGAGGGTGGGGAGTGCTCATTTTCTCGAAAACCTCTTCATCTGGCATTTCTATAATCTGCTTGAGTAGGCCATTTTCCACAATAGCGAGTAGCGTAAAGCTCTCCCAGCATATGAGTCTCTATGAGCACTGTAGCCTCCCCTCATTTCTAGCTTTCAGTTGATGCTTGGAAAAATTCGAAATTGCTTTATCTGAAAACTGACTCCACTTTTAAGAGCCTTAATTTGCCCGTGGTGACTGATTGTATTTGACACAATTTCTATGCCATGTTGCCCATGTCATAATTACATGTAGCAAAAATATTGTAAATTACACTAATATGCACATCACATGTGCATTTTTGCAGAGGTGGCTTGATGGATAGTTGGAATGAGATCAGAACGGCCTATCAGGTCGCAAGGTTAGGAACGGTTAGCGCTGCCGCCGAGTATTTGGGTGTGCACCGTGCCACAGTAATCCGTCACATTGATGCATTAGAGTCCGTCTTGGGTGAGAAGGTTTTTCAGCGCCACTCGCGTGGGTATACGCCGACAGAGGTGGGTTTAGATTTGATGCGTGTGGCTAAGACCACTGATGAACAATTTAGTCAACTGGTAGGGCGCACCAAGGGACGCGCAACAGAATTATCGGGTGAATTTGTGGTGACGTCCTTGTATGTCGTCACACCGATGTTAATGCCGGTACTAAATGCCTTTCAGACCCAGCATCCGAATATTATTGTGCGCTATATGGTTAGCGATCGCATTTTTCGGTTGGAATATGGAGAAGCCCATGTGGCCATACGCACAGGGCCTCAACCCGATCAGTCCGATAATGTTGTTCAACCCTTTACCCAACTCAAAATAGGACTATATGCCAGCGCAGACTACGTTTCGCACCATGGTATTCCGCAAACACTTGATGATTTTGCAAACCATCGTTTTGTTGGGTATGCCAACCCAAGTTTCCGAGAACGATTTAATCTTTGGCTACGAAAACATGTTCGTGAAGAAAATATTGTTTTCCAAAGTAACACTGCTCTGTTGTTAGACCAGGCGATAGTTTCAGGGGCAGGCATCGGCTTTATGGCAGCTTTTAGAGACAGTAAATATTCTGACTTAATTGAAATCTGGCCACATCAGGATGAATGGGATATTTCATTCTGGTTAGTCACCCATATTGATTTGCACCATACAGCTAAGGTGCAGACCTTTCTCAAGTTTCTGAAGGACAAGGCAAATAAACTAAATCTCTAATCTGATGACTCGGTTGTCTTGATTAGCGACTTAGCCAAGGGATGGGGCGTACAAAGTGTTGTCACATCAGGCCCAAAAGTCGCTGCCCTCATAAGTCACCCCAGGGATATGCCAGCTCTGCGGATTGACGTAGCGATACCGGATCTGGATATCATCAAGCACAGACCGAGCTTTAGAGGAGAGATTATGCGAGGCGGCTGCAAAGTTCTCAGCGATCCGATCTGGATTCGTTGATTTTGGAATCACAGCTGTCCCTCGGTCAATTGCCCAGGCAATCAGGAGTTGAGCAGGGGTCAGTTTCTCCTCAGCAGCAATCGCCTGCACAACATCGTTCTCAAGTAGCGGTGGCTCATCGCTGGCCTTCATGCTGTCGGGGCGATCGCGGGAGCCCAGCGGCGAGTATGCAGTCATCTGAATGCCCTTGTCATGGCAATAAGCCAGCAGCGAGTCCTGAGGATTGTAAGGGTGCAGCTCTACCTGATTCATCGCTGGGACGGTACCACTTTCTGCAATCAGTTTTTCAAGCTTAAAGATAGTGAAGTTGGAAACCCCAACACTTTTCACCAGTCCCTGCTCGCGAAGCGTCAGCATGGCTTCAAAGGTTTTTGACAGCGGCATCTCAGAAAGCGGCCAAAACCCCTCCGGCCCTTCCGGCATCACAGGCCCCGGTCGAAAGGCCACAGGCCAGTGCATCAAGTAGAGATCAATGTACTCCAAGCCAAAGGACGTGAGCGTTTCGCGGCAGCCGGTCTCAACGTCGCCAGGGGCATGGAAGCTGTTCCACAACTTGGAGGTTACAAAAAGGTCTTCGCGAGCCACGATGCCGTCTGAGATAGACTCGCAGATGGCCCGACCTACCTCGGCCTCGTTCCCGTAAATCCAGGCCCCATCAATGTGGCGATAGCCAATGCGGAGGGCTTCTTTAACAGCCTGGTAGGCATCCCCCTCGTGCGACTTCCAGGTGCCCAGACCAAAAGCCGGGATCGGGTTACCGTCGTTGAGCGTGAATGTTTTCATGGGCACCTCTGTGGCTACTTTACAATCATAGAAGGTACTAGCCGATTTCTAGAGTGAAATCAAATGTCGCCTGTTTGCCATTATCGGTATCCTGAACCGACATCAATAGTTCAGGTCGAAATAAAAAATCTCCCGCATTCAATGGCTCCGCTGGGAAATAAAGCTGCGTCGTGAGCACAGGTTGGTTAGCCGCTTGCACTTTGACATGGAAGTGGCGGGTACGCCCAGGGTAGATGCCGGGCACAATTGTCTCCAGACGATAGCGCCCCGCTGCATCTGTAAACTGATGGCCCCGTAGGGTATAGCCGCTATTGTCATACTCACCCTGATCGTTTGTATGCCAGAAATCTACTAAAGCATTGGCGATAGGTGTGCAGCTCAATGACAGGACCTGTCCCGTGACCACCATGGGTGTACCCGCCATGCCAGGCTCCAGTAAAGAAGCCCGCTCTGGTGAGTCGGGGGTATAAAAAGGCCCCGCCGTCATCGGGGGAGTCGGACCGTCATCTCCACAGGCCGGGGTTGGCGATCGCCCCTGGG
>JBCCRZ010000414.1:0-5786 GCA_039200855.1 Cyanobacteria bacterium P01_D01_bin.44
CGGCATGCGCTGGAGTGAGTCAGGGCTACAGCACCTCTTAATTCTCAGGGTGGCTTGGGTTAATCAACGCTTTGATGATTGCTTTCCTCTGGTCCCTAAAACCTCCCTCAGACACCCCTCCAACAACACTTAGAAACGCCCCACCAGATCGGGGGCTTCTGTCAAATGCCCTGACTCATCGACGATATTGGGCAGTCGGTCTTTCTGCACCCAAACCACATCTGGTATCACATCATCTGCATCGGAGAAGACCACACCAGGTGCCAGGAAAGGTTGTCCCAATCCCGTTTCTTCTGACCAGATCAGCAATCTGGCATAGGTCAGCCCCGCAGAATTTTGATGCCCCAGGTGAGGTGCTCGGGTTACAAGGAGTTCTCCATCGATGATTTCATAGCGTTTCCAGTCACTCTCTGGAAACAGCTCCAGGTCTGCGCTGGTCCAGCGAATTTTATCTGAGGTGGTCTGGGTCATGGCGATAGCCTCGCATGAAGTCAGTTGGCATCCTGCTTAATAATGATAGCGACAGGAAATAATCGTTAGATAATGATCATCTACTGCATAAACGAGCCGATTGGTATGATCAATCCGGCGTGACCAAAATCCTGACAGATTTTCTTTCAACGGTTCAGGTTTACCAATGCCTTCAAACGGAAGGCTTTTCGTCGCCTGGATAAGCTTAATAATTCTTTTGAGCGTCTTTTTGTCTTGATTTTGCCAATAAAGATAGTCACTCCAAGCTTCATCGGTCCAAGCGAGTTTCCGGTTACTCATCGACCAAATCTTTCTCGGTGACTTGACCCTGCTTGTATTGGGCAATAGACCGCTCCAAATGGGCAGCGTTGGTCGGAGACTTTAACAAATGAACCGTTTCAAGCAAACTGTTGAAATAGTCAAGGGACATGACAACCGCATCGTCAGCATCTCGTCGGGTAATGATGGTGTAATCAGCGTCATGAACTACCCGGTCTAAAATGGCTTTTAGCTTATTTCTGGCTTCACTAAAGGTGATGACTTTCATGGGAGAGACTTGTCCGCTCAGTTGTACAAGTCTATCATGGTCTTTATATTGCTGGGAGTTTTATGTCATCAAAGATTGCAATTGTGGGCGCAGGACCCGGTGGGCTGGCCAGTGCCCTACGACTGGCGGCCCAAGGTTATGACGTAGAAGTGTTTGAAGCCGCTGATCGCGTCGGCGGTCGGATGGCAGGCTTTGAGAAGGACGGCTATGCCTTTGATACGGGGCCGACGATTCTGCAATTGCCGCGTCTCTATGATGAGCTATTTGCAGCGGCGGGGCTGCGGCGAGAGGACTATATTCAGTTTCACCGGCTAGAGCCCTACACCCGCGTTCGGTTTTGGGATGACACTGAGCTAGATTTCACCACCGATCTCAAAACCTTTAAGCAGCGGCTGTTTGACCTGCGGCCCGATCTGCCTGGGGCTTTTGATCGCTGGTATGCCGAGCACGAGCGTAAATATGACCTGGGGTATGAACCCTACCTGGGCACGCCGCCGCGATCGCTACTAGGCTACGCCAAGCCCGACGAGATTATCAACGCCCTCTCATTTCGCCCCTGGGAGACGCTGTATCAACACCTGTGGCGGTTTTTCCAAGACGATCGGCTGGTGTATGGCCTGGGCTATTCCTCTAAATATTTGGGGATGCACCCGACGGTGTGTGCCAGCATTTTTAGCCTGATTCCTTACATCGAGTTTGCCGATGGGGTGTGGCATCCGATGGGGGGCTTTCGGGCGCTGGCCCAGGCGATGGGCAAAGCGATTACCGATATCGGTGGCAAGGTTCATCTCAATACGTCGGTGCAGCAAGTGTGGGTTGAGAATGGGAAAACCAAAGGGGTGATACTCGAAAACGGTGAGCGATTGAAGGCCGATGCGGTGGTAGTCAATGCTGACTTTGCCCATGCGGCGCATACGTTAATCCCCAGTCAGGCGCAGGGTCGTTTTAACCCGGATAAGCTCAATACGATGCAGTTCTCATGCTCGACATTTATGCTCTACCTGGGCGTTGATCGTCGCTACGAAGACTTGCCCCATCATCAGATTTATCTGTCAGACAATGTCCGTAAGCGCGAGCGCCCCTGGCTAGATGACTCGGCTTTAGATGAGGTTGATCCGCCCTTTTACGTGTGTAATCCCTCGATTGTGGACCTGGCTAATGCGCCGTCCGGCCATTCGACGCTGTATGTGCTGGTGCCGATTCCGAATACCCGCCATGGTGTGGATTGGGCCGCAAAAGAAAAAGCATATCGAGGTTTTGTGGTGAGTCGTTTGCCTAAACTAGGGTTTGAAAACGTGGCCCAGCATATTGTTAGCGAAACCTGTTACACCGCTGATACCTGGCAGGACGACTATCGAGTCCATCTTGGGGCTGTCTTTAACCTCAGTCACACCTGGACCCAGCTGGGTCCGTTTCGCCCCCCAATTCGCTCCGACGCGGCGGAGGGGCTGTATTGGGTCGGTGGAGCTGTGCATCCTGGTAGTGGACTGCTGACGATTTTAG
The DNA here is from genome assembly GCA_039200855.1 of Cyanobacteria bacterium P01_D01_bin.44. Taxonomy (GTDB): domain Bacteria; phylum Cyanobacteriota; class Cyanobacteriia; order Phormidesmidales; family Phormidesmidaceae; genus SIO4C1. The sequence continues at coordinate 2,522 of JBCCRZ010000414.1, forward strand.
AATCTGCCAAAAGTGTGACCTACTTTGTCTCACAAGACTATCAGTCGGCTTAAGGGCAGCCCTGCCATGTTGGGTTAAGTCATGCTTTAGGCATATTTGCTTAAGAATGGCGTCTGGAATCTCGTAGGTCTGTTAAGGTTAGATGTATATTCTTTAACAAACAACCTTCAAAATGAAATACCAAACTTCCCGTCTTAATGGCTCTAGCAAAGATGAGGTCAAGGTCGCTGTGATTAGCGATGAGATGCGCGCGTCTGAGCAGCAGCCCACCTGGCAAATTTTGGTCGGTGCTGGTCTAGCGGGATTAATTGTCTTGAGAGCCCTGTGGATTGGTTAAGACAAAGATTCGCATATAACCCTTGACCGCATCCAGACTTGTCATTTGACTTCATGTAAAGCCTCAAGTCTTTCAACTGGATGCGGTTTAATTATGTACAGGCTATGGGCAAGATGGCTTCAGTTGACGCCCTGCCTAGATTTTTTTTTAGTAAAGTTAGCTCAGGTCTTACTCAGCAAGCAGCGCAATGCCATCAAACCGATTGAGGGCAACTAGCGACATACTCAGCAGCAGCACAATTATCATAGGGGATAGACCTGACCCAACAGGGATCAGGCACAGAGATAAACCCGCCAGCAGCGATCGCACCAAAATCGCTCGCCCAGGTAACGAATTTGGGGAAGCCCACTGTAGCGTAGAGACCCCGATTAAAAAGAGGGTAATGCCGCCACAAAGCACAGTGCGCGCCTCTGCAGAAAAGGCAGGACCAGATGCTGCCTCAATCGCAAACTGAATCCCAACGCCAGTCGCGACAATCCCCATAAACGCCAGCACATGGCTATAGCCGTAGATATAAGACCGCAGCAGCACCCGTTTACCACCTCGCAGGGCCTGATCGATGGTTGATTCATCCGCTCTTTCAAAATACATCCACCACAGGCTGATAGCGGTTAAAAAACCACCCATGCCAGTCAAGACACTGCGCCATTGCCAGTCTGTTTGAGACACACCCGTTGCCACCGAAATAATCGCCTCCCCCAGCACAATAATGACAAACAGACCAAAACGCTCGTCCATGTGAGACTTTTGGGTAGGCACTGTGCGAATGGTGAGATAGGTAATTGGACCATTGCTGATTTCGACCAACAGGGCGATCGCCCAAAGCCAGAACCGACTTGGCTCTGGCACAGCAATCGACAGCAGCCACAGCAGAAACGCCCCCGAAAAACTAATCGCATAGCGAGCCGTGAGTTCTCGCGACTGGGGCACAAACCGCCAGGCCTGCACATAGAGAAAAATAATCACCAACCGCAGTGCTGTGTAAACAGCCGCAAATTCGGCTGAGCCCCCCTGCAACGCATCGTGAACCGTCAGCGCCAGCACCACCAGGCCAAACATGACCCCGAGCATCACCAGTCGATAGGGACCGCTATCAACATCGAACTGGTCAGCGTAATAGCTGAAGTCAATCCATAGCCACCACACGGGCACAAAAAGCCCAACAAAGCCAGCCATGCCCATCCAGCTCAAATCGCTGTGGAGCAGATGAGCGAGTTCCGCGATCGCAAATACAAAAACCAGATCAAAAAAAAGCTCTAGCCAGGTCGCATGGCGAGTCTGTTCGCGGTCGTGACCAAGGTGCAACCGCAGTGGATGAGAACGTTGACGGCTCATGATGTTTGAGTAACCTAGGAAATTTATATCAGACGATAGGCAGGCAGAACCCACTGTTACCTTCCAGCTACCTTCCAGCTACCTTCCAGCTACCTTCCAGCTTAGAATCGCTCTATTGCCTGTAGAGAGCGTAACAAGTTTGCCAAACCTCCTGTGGTACTTTGAGTACAGGTCGGCCAGTAATACCAGTCAGTCATAAAGGACAGTGGCGTGGTTCCTCTCAAAGATTACAATCCAGTCAAGACAACCCCCTATGTGACCTATGGTCTGATTGCTATCAACCTGCTGGCGTTTGTATATGAGTTGACGTTACAGAGCACAGGGCTGACTCAGTTTTTTGATCAGTGGGCAGTCGTCCCGGCTGAGCTGTCGCTGAGTTTTCAGACCGGATTTGGTTTCCCTACTTTCTCAGAATGGGGCACGCTGGTCACGGCTCAGTTTTTGCATGCGGGCTTTTTGCACGTGGGGGGTAATATGCTTTACCTCTGGATCTTTGGCAACAACGTCGAAGACGAATTGGGTCATGGCAAGTTCTTGTTTTTCTATCTGGTTTGCGGGGTGCTGGCCTCGCTAGCGCAATGGATTGTGGATCCGGTTTCGACAGTGCCTTCGCTGGGGGCGAGCGGTGCGATCGCAGGCGTCATGGGCGCTTATATTTTTAGATTCCCCCAGGTTCGCATCCTGACCCTGATTCCTATTGGCATTTTTATCACCAGCTTTAGAATCCCCGCTATCTTGTTTCTCGGCTTTTGGTTTGTCGAGCAAGCTCTCTACGGGTTGCTCTCTTTAGAAGCCGCTGCCAATGTCGGCATGGAGGGCGGCGTTGCCTACTGGGCCCACGCAGGCGGGTTCCTCTTTGGGGCGATTTTGGGGTGGATGCTAGGCCTGTTCGACGATGTAGAGACTGCGGTTGAGGCATCCAGCGAAGGTTAACCCTTTTCTATCCATATGCTGAACAGGGCAGGCACAAGGCCAACCCCAACCTCCCTATCTTCCTCATCTTCCCTATCTCCGCGTCCCCGCGTCTCCCCCTCTCCGTCTCAAATGTCCCCCTCTCCCTCAAATAGCGTCTTCAATGGCATCGCCTGGATGCCCATTTCCTCGTTGAGGTAGCGCGATAGCACCTCGTTTTGACCGTGGGTGACGTAGACCGTCTTAGCTTTGGTTTCTTTGACTGTCTTGATCAAACTGGGCCAGTCAGCATGGTCAGAGAGCACAAAGCCACGCTCATAGCCGCGTCGTCTGCGGGCACCGCGCACGGCCATCCAACCCGAGGCAAAGGCCGTTTGGGGACGCTTGAAGCGCTTCATCCAGGAGGACCGGTGGCCCGAGGGCGGAGCGATGATCAGGTCGCCTGCAAATTTATAGCTTTTGGCCATGTCAGAGACAGGGACAGTGGGGAGCATTTCAATGCCGACTTCTCGATAAATCTCATTCAAGACGTGAACCGCACCGTGGACGTAGACAGTCTGGTCAGTAAACTGAGTCAGCTCACCCAGCACCCGCTGGGCTTTGCCAAAGGAGTAGCAAAATAGCAGCGAGGGGCGCTCTGGGTCAGTCTGCCACCAGCGATGAATCGCCTGGGCGGTGGCC
>JBCCRZ010000415.1:0-5786 GCA_039200855.1 Cyanobacteria bacterium P01_D01_bin.44
AGGCATCCCCGACAGCACCTTTGGGGATGGGCCACCGACGATCACCCTGATTCCCAAGATCACGGGCACAATTTACACCTTTTTTGGCACCGAAGATGCCTCAATCCCTCCAGAGGCAGTCAATCGCATTGAGGCTGCCCTTAAGCAATCGAATATCAACCACAAGATTTTTCGCTATGAGGGAGCAGGTCACGGCTTTTTCTGTGATCGGCGGGGCAGTTATAACCCGGACGCCGCGGCGGATGCATGGGAGAAGGTGAAGTCGCTATTTGCCGAGAAACTATAAACTTTCGCGAGTTAAAAATTGAAAGTTTAATGATTCAAAGGGTTTATAGATGGGGCTTCTAGCTTATGACAGCGGCCTTTGCAACTTTTAACTTTTCACCTTCAACCTTTAACCCTTTGTACCCTCAAGGTATATTTGACAGAATGGCTTCTTTTAGTTCGCGGAGATACAATCGTTGACCTTTTCGACTGAGGATTTTCTAAAGGCGCTCGACCAGCAGAGCTTTGATTTTCAAAAAGGCACTGTGGTTAAGGGCAAAGTGCATACCCTTGCGCCGGAAGGGGCCTACATCGACATTGGCGGCAAAGCCGCAGCGTTTTTGCCCCTCAAAGAGGCCTCGATTGAGGCTGACGTGGTGCTCGAAGAAGCGCTGCCGCTGGAGTCTGAGCGCGAGTTTATGATCGTGCGCGATCAGGACGCCGACGGTCAGGTGGTGCTGTCGATCCGCCAATTAGAAATCCAACAGGTGTGGGATCGCCTGGTGCAGCGGGAAGAAAATAAGGACATTCTGGACGTGGAGGTGACCGGCACCAATAAAGGCGGCGTCATTGCCGATGTGAATGGCCTGCGCGGGTTTATCCCGCGATCGCACCTGACCAAACGGGTCGAAGACCTGACCGAATTTGTCGGTCAAACGCTTTCGGTAGCCTTTCTCGAGGTCAACCCAGAGGCCAACAAACTGGTGCTCTCTCAACGGATTGCCGCCCAAGCCGCCACCATGGCCAAGCTCTCAGAAGGCCAACTGGTCGAAGGCACCGTCGCTGCCCTCAAGCCCTTTGGCGTGTTTGTCGATCTAGATGGGGTCCGCGGTCTACTGCACGTCAAGCAAATCAGCAAGGGCTACGTGGCCTCGGTCGGGGAGGTGTTTAAGGTAGGTCAGGCCATTAAAGTCGTGGTGGTCAGCATTGATGACGCCCGCAACCGCATCAGCCTCTCGACCAAAGTACTTGAGAAGTACCCTGGCGAAATTCTTAAAGAGATAGACACAGTCATGACCGAAGCCGAAGAACGCGCCAAGGACGTCGCTAAGATGCTGGCAGAACGTGACGCGTGAGGAAGGGGTTCTGTCTTTTTCCACGATATTCTGAATTGGGCAACCACAAGGGATTGCCCCTACGGTTATCTGGCGGACGAGACGCCCACCCTACGACTGGATTTCTAACCCCGCGTCCCCCCCTCTCCGCGTCCGCCTCACCCTCCCTATCTCCCCCATCTTCTTCTATTTCGTACAGACGTTAAGTGCAACGCCACTACCCATCACCCACTACCCACCCCCCTCTACCCCATGTCCACCCTCTGGGAACTCGATTTCTACTCCCGCCCCGTCTTAGATGAGAACCAGAAAAAACGCTGGGAGATTTTAATCTGCGAAGGCTTACAGTCGGTGCAGGATGACCCCGCTAAGCGATTTCGCTACAGCAAGTTTGTCTCGAATAAAGAAGTCAACTCGATTGAGTTGAAAAAAGCGATCGCAGAGGCCATTGAGCAGGCTCCAGAGCCGCCGACCCGGATTCGTTTTTTTCGGTACTCGATGCAGAATATGATCATCCGGTCCTGTGAAGAGATGGGCTTCCCCGCCAAGGTGAGCCGCCGCGCTCTGGCGCTACAGCAGTGGCTAGAAGATCGCTATGAAAATTTTTATCCTCAGCAGGAAGGGTATCAGCCAGGGGCCAGTCCGTCGGTGAGTCAGCCGCTGGAGGTGCCCCAGCCGCTGCCAGATGCGCTGCTGGGGCAGCAGTGGGCGTTTGTAAACCTCGCGGCGGGCGATTTTGCCGAGATGCCCGAGTGGGAAATTGATTTTAGCGAGGCGTTTCCCCTCGAGCTGACTGGGGTTGAACCCGATACCCCGATTCCAGGGCTGCTGATTTTTTCGCCGCGGGCGCTACCCCTGGCGGGGTGGATGTCGGGTCTGGAGCTAGCCTCTATCAAACCACAGCCAGGGGAAGGGGCACGGTTGCTGCTAGAGACAGGCAGTATCGACACCTGGATTTTGGCAAACCTCAGCACCCCAGAACTCAAGCAGGAGGCTGCCCAGTTTCAGGCGGCTAAGCAAAGGGCAAACGGAGTTCACTTTGTGGGGGTGCAAGCCAGCCCCGAGGCGGAGTCGTTTGCAGGGTTGTGGCTATTGCAAGAGCGGACGTTTGGGTAATGTTAGATCGAAAGTCCCTGGGGCAGATTGCGGCGATCTATGCGCTGTTGTTGGGGATTGCGATCGCAATGCTACTCCCCCTTCTGTGGCTGGTCAGCACCGCCTTCAAGTCAGCTGAAGAAAACATTTTCCAGTTTCCGCCCCAGTTTATTCCCCAGACCCCCACCTTTAGTAACTTTGTTGAAGTGTGGCAGACCAACCCCTTTGGTCAGTATTTCTTTAACAGTACCCTGATTGCGGTGGTGACCGTAGCCCTCAATCTGTTGTTTTGCTCTTTGGCGGCCTATCCCCTGGCGCGGCTAGCCTTTCGCGGTCGAGAGATTATCTTTTCGCTGATTGTCTCGACGATTTTGATTCCGTTCCAGATCGTGATGATCCCACTGTACATTTTGACAGTGCAGCTGGGGCTGAGAAATACCTACCTGGGGGTGATCTTTCCGGCGATTGCCTCGGCGTTTGGTATTTTCTTGATGCGCCAGGCATTTCAAGGGGTGCCCAAGGAGCTGGAGGAAGCCGCCCGCATTGATGGCTGCTCAGAGCTGGGCATCTGGTGGAATGTGATGATCCCTGCGGTGCGCCCCGCCCTGGTGACGCTGGCAATTTTTGTATTTATTGGCTCCTGGAGCGATTTTTTGTGGCCGCTGATCGTGTTAGATCGGCCTGAGTATTACACGCTGCCGTTGGGGGTGGCGCGACTAGCGGGGAGTTTTTCGCTGGATTGGCGGCTGATTGCGGCGGGGTCAGTGATCTCCATCGTGCCGATTGTGGTGTTTTTTGTGGTGATGCAGGGCTACATTGTGCCGACGGAGTCAGGCAGTGGGGTGAAGGGATAAGTAGATTGCCCGCAGAATGGGCAATCTAATCTGGATAACACAGATCAGCACATAACGTTATGCACCCCTCATGGCATAAAGGTCAGCTAAAAAATTGGAAAGATAAACAAGGATTTGGATTTATTCGTCCCAATCAAGGCGGTCGAGACATTTTTCTGCATATTTCAGCGTTACAGCCATCTACACGCCGTCCCCAAGTTGGCGATACCCTTCATTATCAAATTAAAAAAGGCACCGACGGCAAAGTTCAGGCTGGCAATGCTTTCATTCAAGGCGCGACTGTTCGAGGAGTGCCCCAAGAGACTCAAGCCCAGGCTAGAACCGCTAAAGCGCCCTATTGGCAAGTCATACTCCTGGGCGCACTCCCCGTAGTCTGTTCTGTGCAAATGGCGCTGGGTGCCTCCAATGTGATTCCCCTAGTGGCTTACACCGTAATGAGTGCGATCACTATTCGGGTTTATGCCTCAGATAAGCAACGGGCCCAACAAAATCGCTGGCGAATTCCTGAAAATCAGCTGCATTTATGTGAACTACTGGGTGGATGGCTGGGTGCGTTTTGGGCACAGCAAACGCTCCGCCATAAGAACAAGAAAACGTCTTATCAAGTTGTCTTCTGGATTATTGTAATGACGCATTTGGCCTTTTGGGTAGTCTGGTTAGTCGCCATGAATGGCTAGGTTTAATAACACTGATTTTTGCGATCGCACCTCAAAAACGCAGTTCCATTAAGTGTGTCTTGCCAACAGGGCTTGTAGCAATTTTTCAGAAACCCAAAAAGACGTACTTCGTAATTTTTGCACCGCCGCAGGAAGATCAACCATCTTCACTGTAGCTGCCTGATCGAGAATGCCAAGAATACCAGTAATCGGCAATCCCCTGTCTGTTGCAATCAGACGGGCTTTCATATCATCGAGCAAGAGCAAGTTGGCTCTGAGTTCCTGAGCCAGCAATATAGCCGCTCGTTCACCCGGATCAAGTAGGTCAACAGCTGCATCTGAGGGTTGGCTAACGGGCTGGATTTTTAGCCACTCGGGAGGTGCAGCAACCCAGGATTGAACGGGTTCTGGTGCCTGGGTATCCGACAATTCATTGCAGACTGCTTCTGGAATAATGATCTGCTGAAAGAGCTTTGGCAATAGTTCGATTTGTTCGATCAAAATCAGGTAATTGATCGGGGAGGTGTTGGAGACGATAATCATTCTGCCTGCAACACATTACGAATCGCTTGTACATCCCGTTCTAGGTCTTCTTCTGTGTAAGGTAAGTAGGCTTTTTCTTGCTTGAGAAATTCGTAGGTTTCCCAGCGGGAGGAGAAGTTGAGCAGTTGACGCACTTCAGCCGCACCCATGAGACCCTGCCGATAGTTATCGGCTGCAATTAGCTCTAAAACCCGCCTTGCAATATTGGCAGATTTTGACTGGAGTTGATTGGCAATATTGTCAGGAAGCTCAATCGTGACTTGCATGGCTCATCCTCCTTGAAGCCTATCTAGCTTAAAGCCTATCTAGATTCTGGCATTCATTACTGGATCTCGCTATCTGAACTAAACCAATCATGCTGATGGCTTCACCTTTTGAGATCATACCCCGACCAGCCTCTAGCGAGATCGCACCCTCCATAGCCTAAATTCATCACCATCAATATTGCTCAGTCTGGCTCAGTCTCGTTTTCCGAATCGTCATCGTCATCATCGCTCAGACGGCTGAGTAAGCCAAACAGGGTGGTGGTGCCCATGGTGCAGATTGCGATCGCGCTATCTAAAATGCGTTCTTGGGGCTCGGTGAGGGTGGGCTGACTGGCCAGGTGGACAGCGGTTCCGCCGGAGGCGAGGTTGAGGGAGAGGACAGCGGTGAGGATGAGGTTAAAAGGGGACGGGGATTTGATCGAACGCATTGGTGAACTCCGCGATTTGTTTGATAGGTTCATAGTCTTCGAGAAACCGCTAAAGTTCAGTCCCTGAAAGGGGTTTAGAGAGGATGAGTTCGGGTTGAGTTGGGGATGAGTTTAGTTGCGTTTGCTTGATTATGCTGGCTAGTCGGGCGGTTGAAACCGCAACGACATAGGCAAAACCCTCCTGCGTGGGTGAAGGGAGCAGTTTGGATTTTTGCGGTTGAGTAGAATATTGGCAAGTGATGTCATATCACATCCAGATTCGGTAACCCCGATCCCAAATGGATAGGCTGGTAGGGGCGATGCGGCTGGCTCGCCCTTCTGCATTGAAAACAGTTAGCCAGGATTTTTATGAGGACAGCATGGCAACGCGATCGCTAACCGCAACCCCCGACGGCATCGATCAAATCAATCGGACCTTGACCGATAAAGGCTGGAGCCGCGAAGACCTGGCCAAGCACTGCGAGTGTAGCCGTCAGCCAGCGGTGAAATTTTGCGCGGGTAAATCTGTCAGCAAAAAGCTATTCGTCAGCTTTTGCAAAACGTTAGGTCTGGACTGGGAAACCATCGCCGGATTGAAGGCTGTCGAAACGAGCATCGAACCTACTGAGCCCAAAACCGATATCGA
>JBCCRZ010000416.1:0-5764 GCA_039200855.1 Cyanobacteria bacterium P01_D01_bin.44
ATTTTCAAAGACATCAAATTGCCGGGTTCAAAGCCAAGATTTGCGTATACCGGTTGACCCAGCGGCGAGGCATTTAGCAAAGCGTGGGTACAGCCCAGGGTCTTGAGATGGTCAACCGCCATCGTGGTCAGTTTCGTTGCAATGCCCTGACGCCGATAGGCTGCCTCGACAAAAACGCCCCAGATATAGCCACGCTGTTGATAGGTCGGTAACAAAATCAATGGGTAAAGACCCGCGAATCGCTGACAGCTTGTAGAGCCAATCAGCTCCCCTGTCGGGGCTTGGGCCACAAAGGCTTGAAACCCGAGTGACTGACGTGCCATGGCAATAAAATCCATCACCCGCTGTTGCCAGTCAGGTTGAATCTGCTCCGCTGGCACCGATAAATCGCGCCACATTTGATAAAAATGCTCAGCAATCACGGCATCTTCTGCGGGGGTAGCGGTTCGAAATCGGAGGGGCATGACGATCATCAAGACTGACAATCACCAAGTTAGTCTCAATAATTGGTCTATGACTAGAGCCAATTTAGACTTATTAGATAGGACCAATTTCGGACGATTCCCCGACTAGCACAGCGCCCCCCGCCCCGCATACCCCCTGAATGCGATGGATCTACCCCTCCTTCTAGACTCAACTCTCACAACACCGTTGTATCAACAACTGTATGAGCAGCTGCGCCAGGCGATTTTGCAAGGGCGACTGCGATCGCAACAAAGACTCCCCTCGACTCGATCCCTAGCCAAGTCTTTGGGCATCTCGAGACTGACGGTGACCCAGGGCTATGATTGGCTGCTCAGCGAAGGCTATCTCGAAACCCGACCAGGCGCGGGCACCTATGTGTGCCAGGAGCTACCCGACACACTGCTAAAGGCATCGACCATAACATCTGTTGAGACAGCAGCCACGAAAATTTCCCTCTCTGCCTATGGTGAGCGGGTACAAAACGCCCCTGCTCGTTTGTCTGAGACCGATTGCGATATCAGCTTTCGCTATGGCCGCCCAGCGCTAGATTTATTCCCGACGGAGGTGTGGCGCACACTATTGTCCCGCCATTGTCGAGCAGAAGGGCAGACCTGGATGGACTATGCGCCGTCTGCCATGGGATATGCGCCATTGAGAGCCGCGATCGCAGCTTACTTGGGCAAATTTCGGGCGGTGCAATGTCAGCCTGAGCAAATTTTGATCACTAATGGCACCCAGCAGGCTTTGGAGCTGATTGTGCGACTCCTGGTGAATCCTACGGACGGCATTGCCATGGAAGATCCGGGCTATCTGGGGGCGCGCAGCATTTTTCAGGCCAGTGGAGCTGAGGTGTTGGCGGTGCCGTGCGATCGTGACGGGTTAGTGGTAGACAACCTCAGCACCTATACCGCCCATCCGCGGCTGGTTTATCTGACCCCTTCCCACCAGTTCCCGACTGGGGCGCTGCTGTCGTTGCCGCGTCGATTAGCCCTGTTGAAATGGGCACACGCAACCGGTGCATTGATTATCGAAGACGACTACGACAGCGAATACCGTTACAGCGGTCGCCCGATTCCGGCCTTGCAAGGTCTGGATACCCAGCAGTCGGTGCTTTACATCGGCACCTTCTCAAAGGTGATGTTTCCCAGCCTGCGTATTGGTTACCTGGTGCTGCCACCTGCGTTAGTGACTGTCTTTAGCAAAGCCAAGGGGCTCGCCGATCGGCAGTCCCCATCACTGACCCAATGTGCCCTGGCCGATTTTATTCACGAAGGACATCTGGAACGCCATATTCGCCGCATGAGAACCGTGTATGCCCGGCGGCGACAGGCCTTAGTTAAAGCGCTATATCATTACTTTGGTGACACCGTTGAAATTTTAGGCGACAGTGCTGGGTTACACATTATGGCCCGGTTGTCGCTGTCGCTAGATGACAATGACGCGATCTCAAAAGCCCAGACCGTCGGCGTGGCGATGTTTAGTGCGAGGCCGCAATACTGGCAGCCCATGCGCCACGGCGAATTTGTATTCGGTTACGCCGAACTAGACGAAGCAACCTTGATAGAAGGCGTTCGACGGGTTGCGACAGTCGTTCAAAGGCCTACCCCCTTGACTGAGCTATGAAACTTAAATGAATACGGTCGGAATCTAACCTTCTTTAAGAGAAAACTCATATAGTCGATAGCTAAGGTTATACCAAATAGATTTGAAGTTGCACATAATTTGACCTCCGGCTGTCGCCTTCCCCCCGATACACGACCCAGGGGTTTCGCCGCGATCGCACCTACGGTGAAGGCAGCTCTGATTCCCATGACCATCACCCTCGCCAAATGGACCTATCAGTCGCGCCAAGACATGATCGAAGGCGTGATTTGTTCACTGGCATTTCCGAAGATTGAGATCTCAGTCGGTCGGATTTTGAGCTAAAGACATCCTTCGTCGCCAGAAACCCGGTTTCTTTTGGATGTTAACTCTAACCACCTGAGATTCAAACCAGAAACCAGCTTTCTGAGGCTTAGCGATAATTGGTAAATTGCAAAGCCATAGGCCAGTCTTCTTCCTTAAGGAGTTGGATGGCAGCTTGCAAATCATCCTTTGATTTAGCCGAGATCCGCACGGCATCGCCCTGGATAGACGCCTGCACTTTTTTGAGATTATCGCGAATCAGCTTGGTGATTTTTTTTGCACTTTCCTTATCGATGCCCTTCTTGAGCTGAATTTCCTGACGCACCCGATTACCGCTGGCAGCTTCAACGTCACCAAAATCAAAAATCTTTAACGACAAATTGCGCTTGGCTGATTTGGTTTGCAACACCGTATGGATGGCCTGCAGGGTCATATCACTGGCGGTTTCGATCGTAATTTTATCTTCTCCGAGGTCTATCTCAGTTTTTGTATCTTTGAGGTCATAGCGGCTTTTAACCTCGCGACGGACCTGGTCGAGGGCATTGACCAGCTCTTGACGGTCAAAATCGCTGACGGTGTCAAATGAGTAACTAGATGCCATAGCATTCCCTCTGATAAACCCCTTGATCAATTCTGATAAATCAGAACCTAAAACCACCCCACCGCACGACAACTGAAGAAATAGAGCAGGCCAATACTAGTGCTACCAATGCCAAACATCAGCGATCGCAACGGCGGAATATTCAAAATATAAAACACTGAAAATAATAACCGGGCCCCTAAATATGCGACCACCGCCCAAAACACCGTGGGCGAATCTTGCCCCGTCACATAGGCCATCAGTGCCGCTGGCGCATAGAGAATTAACGACTCAAAGCCATTTTGATGCGCCCAGTTGGCCCGCTGAGCGTAATCCGGCAATTTTTCGGTGAACGTGCGTGGCTTGGCAAACACCACCATCGGCTCGGCCATCTCTTTAGCGACCACGACCCGTCCGTAGGCGGTCAAGGTGTACGGTACATAAATTAGGAAGGCTGCGATCGCAATGCTATAAAGCAGAATTGGCGCGCCCATACTTGTGTCTAAACCCGTCATTGCCAAGCCAGTCAACCCTTCTGAGCTAATCAAAATAGAATAAAGTCACAATTTTGCGCTGGTCCTCTGCATCTTGACAGGTTTTGAGCAGCGTATGACTGTCGTGAAATGCAAAACAAATAAGCTGCTGACAGCGGGAAATAATCTCCTGATTACATCTCGCACTGGCCTCTGCCAAGGAAAGTGAATCATTGGTCGAATTTTCAACCAGGTGCATGACATTGTCGAGCTGATCCCGCGATTCTCGCGGTTGCCGATCTAAACTCTGTGGCAAAATCACGGTCAGCAGGTTGGGGTCAGCCTTCATTGCCCCCCGAATCGCCGCTGAATTTGTACCCGTTGCCCCGGATGTGAGCAGGTGATTACCGCCTAAAACCAGTGCGTAGCTCATCATTTCGATCAGGCGCTGGTGGGTAATCGGAACATGACGAGATCCTAAAATGGCGATGCGTTTTGAGCCAGACTGCTGGATAGCAGCAAGCTCTTGCAGAAAATCATCGACCTTTAGCGAATCAATAGGCGTATCGATGGACTGACTCAACGGCGGTACAAACGGTTACAAAAGGACGGGCTAATTCTACCAGACCACGACCTGATCCGGACATTTCCGTAGAGACGGCAGGATCAGATTGCCACCGCTGACTGCAGATGCAGCTCAGCCATTAACCGCTCGATATCAAAATGCTTTTCCATCAGCATATGAGAACACTTCACTTTGATAGGCTCCTGTAGGCGCACCTGATCAAACGAGCGTTCAATGATTTCGACCGTGGTTAAGGTATCTAAATCCACCGACAAAACCGGAACTTCCAAATCTTGAGCCCGCTCTAAAATATCTTTTCTGGGGGGAATATGCCCGGTTAAAATCAGGCACTGCGTCGACGTTTCCAAAGCTGCCAGCTGAATATCAGTCCGATCTCCCCCTGTGACCACGGCAATATTGTCAGCTCTACGAAAATACTTCAGGGCCGAATTTACATTCATCGCCCCAATCGAAAGTTTCTCGACCATCAAGTCTGTCCGCTCAGGGCAGCATAGGATCTCAGCATTGAGCTGACGCACCAACTCACCCACACTCACGCTACGCATCAGGGGCGTCCTGGGCAACACCCCTAAAACCGGAATCTGATGGCGTTCTAAACAGACCTTCACTTTGGTCTCTACCTCTTCGAGCTGACCGTCTGGGACGTCATTGATCAGGACACCCATGAGGCGATCGCCCAAGCGCGCTTTGGCCGCCAGCAACCCATCGACAATCAGCACAGAGTGAAATCGAGCTACTAATAAAACCTGAGCATCGGTCATGGCTGCCAGTTGGGGCAACGATAGGCCAAATAAGGTGCCTTCCTCGAGGGTGCCAGGGCCTTCTATTAAGAGTAAATCTTCACCTTCGCCGTTCAGGTATTCAGAAATTTTTTGGGGGTAATCTGGCTGGCATTCTTGGTCAAACTGCTTTTGAATCGTGACAGGATTGAGAGAAAACAAAGTGGGCCGCAACCGCTGACTGGGAAGTTCTAAAATCCCGGCAATAAACTCTACGTCTTCATCAATCGTGTCTGGCTCGTCAGCAGCCTGGGCACTGAAGCAGGTCCCAATGGGTTTGCCGTAAGCAATATCAACCCCTCGCTGCCTAAGTTGGAGGGCAAGACCCAGAACGGTTGCAGATTTACCGCTGTAGGCTTCGGTCGAACCAATGAGCAAATGTTTTGATGAGTTGGGCACGCCCGACCTCCTCCGTCTCAAATTAAACCGGCTAGCTTTATTGTGCCACGCCTAACTCAGCAGAATTTCGCATTTTTACTGACTGTACCTTTGACGAGCCCAATATTTTTGGGCAAGGAGTCCGTCAAAATTACTGTACACTGACGCTCTGAAACCCGTCAGGGGCAAGAGTGGCTGGAGTTAAGGACACTTTTGGTCAACCCCATATAGCTTCATAGCTGAGGTTTTAGCTATGCATCCTAGGTTAAGGACGAAAAAAACGATTAAATGAGCCCTGTTGCAGGGGAAAACTGCGAAGGCAAGGTGGAGGGGAAAGCGCTACGCTTGGTGGGGAGGAGGGCGGTGACGCAGTGAGGCAGTGTTAAAGGTGATTCAGGGGTTCAATTATTCATCCATCCGGAGCAAACGTCGATAAAACATCTTCGAAAAATCAGGCGATTTCTTGAGACGCATAGAAGCCACCACATCGAATAAGAAGTCTACAAACTCAAAGGTCGCCATGGTGACCTCATAGCTAAGCTCGGCATCTCCGTCAAACTGCAATCGACAGCGGGTCAGGTCAGCGGGCAGCATGGAA
>JBCCRZ010000417.1:0-5755 GCA_039200855.1 Cyanobacteria bacterium P01_D01_bin.44
ATTCAGTCAGGCTGAGGCGCACGGTTTGTCCGACGGTGAGGTCAGCCGCTGCTACCTGCAGCACAACGGTCACGGTGCGGCTGGTGGCGTCTAGTTCCGGCAGCAGGGCGGTGATGGTGGCAGGATAGACGCGATCACCCACGCTCACCGACACATCATCACCGGCAGTCAGGGTGTCGGCTACTACTGGGGGCACCCCTACCCGCGCTTCTAGCGGCCCCGCTTCTACCAAACTTAAAATGGCTTGACCACTGGCCACGACGACGCCTTCGTCTACCGTACGAGTGCCAACGGTGCCGTCAAAGGGCGATCGCAGCACACTCTTATCTAAATCCACGTCAATCTGCCGCAGACTGGCTTCGATCTGGCTGACCTGGGCGGCTTGGGCGTCAAGCTGCTCGATGCGGGTGCCGGTTTGCAGTTCGCTAAGCTGGCTCTGAGCTTGGGCCAGGCGATTTTCGAGGGCGCTGGTGCTGAAAGCTTCTTGGTCAAATTCTTCGCGAGAAATGGCTCCTTGGGTGTAGAGATCGGCGCGGCGATCGCGCTGTAGGCGAGCCAAAGCCAACTGCTGTTCAATTTCTCCCACGGTGGCCTGGGCGGCGGCGATATCTTCCTGGCGCGGCCCAGTCTGCAGCTCGCGCAGTTGGGCCAGAGCCGTTTGTCGCTGGGCTTCCAGCTGCTGGCGCTGGGCCTCCAGGGTGCGAATGTCGAGCCGAGCCAGAGGTTCTCCCGCCGTCACGCGATCGCCCTCATCCACCAGCACGGTCACGACCGTACCGGGCCGCTCAAATCCCAGGGCACTGCTGCGTCCGGCCACCAGCTCTCCCGTATACGCCCGCTGCGTGGCGTACTCGCTGACGGATTCCGCCATAGTCACCTCAACGGGCAGGGCAGCCGCTAATTCCGGCATCGGTTCGGTTTGGGCTACCGAGCGATAAAGATAGACGCCGCCCATGGAGAGGGCGATCGCCACGGGCACTAAACCCCAGCGATAGCGCCGCCAGCGACGCGGGCGAGACTCAGGAGTAGGGCGATCGACAGCCGAAGCTGATGGCAGCATTCCAGGATCAGACACCATAGGACATACTCAAAGAATTTTTATCAACAAATTGGTATTCAACTTGTTGTGTATTTGGTTTGAGCTTATACTCAACTTATTGAGTATGTCAACAGCGGTTCAAAAAATGGACATTTCCAGTTAAGTAAGGATCCCCCCCTTACCCCCCTTATTAAGGGGGGTAAGGGGGGATCTCGCAAACCGTTGAACGCTCACCAAATACGTCAGTCCTAACGAAGCTCCCTATGGCCCTTGTCCACACCATCCTCACCGTCTTGTGCGAACATCCCGCCAGCGGTTACGACATCAGTAAGCAGTTTGAAGAGACCGTGAGCTGCTACTGGAAAGCCAGCCAGCAGCAGATTTACCGCGAACTCGGCAAGATGGAAGACAAGGGCTGGGTCTCATTTGAGCTGGTGCCCCAGGCCGGCAAGCCAGATAAAAAAATCTACGCGATCACCGATGCTGGCCGGCAAGAGCTGAGCCGCTGGTATCCGGAGCCCACTGAGCCCGCCCCCATTCGAGAAGATTTGCTGGTGAAGGTGCTCGGCGGTGCCCATATGCCCAACGACGCCCTGATTCACGAGCTACAGCGGCGGCGGCAGCTCCATCAGGCGCAACTGCTGGCCTATCAGAAGATGGAAGCCTGTTTTCAAAGCAACCCCGAGCCGCCCATACAGGAGCAATATCGCTATCTCACCCTGCGGCGCGGCATCCGCTACGAGCAAGACTGGATCGCCTGGTGCGATGAAGTGCTGACCTTTCTGAAGCAAAAAAAATCCGAGGCCTGAAGCACAGAATCATCTGGGATATGTGGCATCAAATCAAAAAAGTGCCAAACAAACGCCGAAATTGCCGAGAAGGTTGTGTAGGCTAAGGTGATTTGTCTTGCCGCCTGCCCTATGAGCCGTCCCCGACTCACCGCTAAAGAACTGCGCCGCCGCTACCGTCAAGGAGAGCGTAACTTTGCTGGAGTTGACTTGAGTGGCGAGTCGTTACAGGGTATGAACCTGCGGGCAATTAACCTCTCAAATGCTGACCTTAGCTATACCAATATTCGAGGCACAAATTTCACCAAGGCTGATTTAAAGAAAGTCCAATTTGTTGGAGCTGAAGCAGGTAACCAAAGACATTGGATAGTTTTACACTTCTTATGTGCCTGCATTTCGATGACTTTTGCCAGTCTGTGTTATGGATCTTTCTTTGCAGCCTTAATAATGGCAATCATTAATCCATTAGGTTCGTTTGATTTTTCAAATACCAATGAATTTCCCATAACAACGACTAATGGAAGTAGGCTTGCCGCTTTTTTGGGATTTCTCTCTTTTGTAATACTTTCCAGTTTTCGATCCCAAAACTCTAATATTCGGAGATTTTTATTTTCATTTTTAGTGTTTCTGGGAACTGTTTCTGGCGCTATTTCCAGGTTTTTTATTAATGATAGTTTTTGGGTCGGTGTCTTTGGATTGTTTTCTGGAATTTCGCTAACTTTACCCTATATTATCTTCGGGACATATATCATTCCTGTCAATTTCTCCGGAGCTATTTTTGGAGTGGCTCTATCCTTGTTTTCATTTCTCTTTGGAAGACATCTGAACTTCATTATCATAACTTTTTCAAGTAATCAAAATATTCAATTATCCATGGAGATATTAGCTGTTTTGGGAGTGATTTCAGTAACCTTCTTTAACTTCAAAGAAGTAAGGCAAATGCTAAATTCTAAAAAAGACAGAATTAAATTCCAGACTCAGATTTGGGTGCGCTCCTTTGGTGGTACAAAATTTGTTGGAGCCGATCTGACTGATGCCTGCTTTTTAAAGGCTTTTTTAGGGGACTCACACATATACAAGACAATCTTAACAAGAACGCAGTTTCATTTAGTCAAAAAACTCGAATTTTCTCGCTTCGAGAATACCATCCTCGAAAAAGATTGTATTCGTTCCCTTTTGGTTACTTTGCGAGGCGCAGGACAATCCTATGCTGGTTTTAATTTAAAAGGTGTTAACCTTCGTGGGGCAGATTTGGTAAATGCAGATTTTACTGAGGCTAATCTCAGTGACGCTACATTAGAAGAAGCTATGCTTGAGGGAGTAATTTTTACTGAAACTCAGGCTCTTAGAACTAATTTCCGTAAATGTATTCTCACAGGCGCTAATATTTCATCCTGGAATATTGACAGCACAACGCAACTCGAAGGGGTTGTTTGCGACTACATCTACCTATTTCGAGACCAGCAAAGACGTTGCCCGAACAGCGGCATGTTTGGCCCTGGTGAGTTCACTAAGCTATTCCAGAAAGTTTTCGATACAGTGGACCTAATTTTTAGCCATAGCATCGATTGGAAAGCTTTCACTTATACGCTTAAACAAGTGCAAGTGAAATATGATGATGCCCAACTCTCTGTCCAGAGTGTTGAAGACAAAGGCGATGGTTTCATGGTCGTTAAACTCAATGCTGCACCGGAAGCCAATAAACCCGCCATTCATGAATCTTTCACCGAGATCTACCAACTTGCACTCAAAGCAGTCGAAGCGCAGTACAAAAACCAGCTCCATGCCAAAGACAGCGAGATCCAGATCTATCGCCAACAAAGTGCCGATATGGTCGAGATTCTCAAATTGCAAGCCCAACGACCAATTATCAACCAAGCCACTGCGGAGAGTAGAGCCATGCAAGGAGACGATCTCAGCATTAGTATCGGCGGCAATGCCACCGGCAGCGTGTTCCAAACTGGCAACGAGAATACTGCCAACCTGACGTTTCAGCCGGTAACGCTGCCGCCGCCAGAAACCGTCAATATTCAGGCCGAACTGTTGGCCCTCCGTAATCTTCTGGCTTCCCTGAACGATCCAGTGACGGATGGGTTTGCTCAAAAGCTGGAGTCCGAAGCCCAGAAGCCCGAGCCAAACCGGGACGTAGTCGGTCAAACCCTAGAAACGGGGCTGACCTACGCCAAAAATCTCCAGGGCTTTGCGGAAACGATGGAAAAGCTGCGTCCCCATGTGCAAAACGCAGCGAGTTGGCTAGGCCAGCATTGGTATAAAATCCTCTCGCTGGTAGGCTTGGCGGCACTTTGAGATATTGATTCAGGGCGATCGCACTCAATTCACCTTCTCCTCAATCATCATGGTCTGGATGAATTCAAATTGGGCTCCTTGGCGTCAGGTTAAAAGTCCTTCCGGCCCCAGAAAACCAGAACTATGAAGTGGAACGCTCTCTTTTTCTCCCGAGTTGCTTTGGGTTTGTGCATGGCGATCGCGATCGCCTTTGTGGGGCCGCTGCTCGCCCACGCGCCCGGATTTTCGGCTGACGTCATGGCCGCTGACATCTCTAGGGGCTGTCATCATTTAGCGGTCAAGCTCTAATGCTGAAAGCGGTTCAGCCCCTAGAGGGTTTTGCAGAGCGGGCGCGGTAATGCCGATGCCGCAAGCATTCTGGATTTAATTGATGACGCGCCCTAGCATCGTTAATTAATCAAGCTAACTGGTCACCACCAAATCACGCAGCAATCGGAGATGAGGCTGCAAAAGTTGACCTGACTTAACCACCCCAACAGGGCTCAGTTTTTGCGGAGCAATCAGTTCCTCGCCGCTAGCATCGTGGCAGACCCAAGGGATATCGGTCTTTTCTAAAATGGTGACATCAGCGCGGGTGCCCACTCTCAAGGTACCAAGTTCGGCTTCAGCTTGGAGAACGGTGGCAGGATGCAGGGTGACGGCCGCGATCGCAGCTGGCAAATCCATCCCTAGGGCGACGAGCTTAGACAGTGCTCCACACAAGCTGTAGTCAAGGGTGGCATCACTGTGGGGCTGAGCAAAATCACCGTGAACATCGCTGCTGATTGTGTAGGGCATCAGTCCCTGCGCCATCATGCGGCGGGCGATCGCAAAGCTAAAGTTGATGCCATGGCCTAAATCCAGCCGAACACCCGATTGGATGGCTGCAATCAGAGCAGGTGAGGGATCGGAACGATCACCCATCAGGCCATCGGGACGGCAGCTGTAGCAATGCGCCAACAGATCCCCTGGTTTCAGATGGGGCAACACATAGTCAATCACCTGTTCTGGGGCAGGACGATTTTCTTCAACGACGGCGAAAAGCTCGCCGGTGTGAACGTAGAGAGGAAGTTTTGCGGCATCAGCTGCTTGCCTGGCCAACTCAATCACCTGAGTGCCCCAGCGAGACAAAGCACCAGATTCACCGTGGACTTTGAAGCCGCGAACTGTTTCAGGATTCTCTTGGGCGAGCTTTAACAATGCTTCTACGTCAACCATGTCAGGGCTGTGTAGGGCGGGAGAGCCCATGCCGCCCTTTAGCGCCCCGGCTAGATTGACAGAGGGAAAACAGCGCACATCCGTTTTTGCCTGACTCACGATATTGGCTTTAAAGCCTAAAAAGGTGAGGGGGCCACAACTCCCCTGATCGACCACTGTGGTCACACCAGCATTGACACCGACATCATCGGCCCACAATCCAAAATCGGTGACCCATTCATAGACATGCACATGTAAATCGATGAAACCGGGGCAGACGAGTTTTCCCTCGACTGACTGAGAGACTGTCGCTGTGTGGGGTGGCAGTACCGTCGCGATCGCAGCAATTTGCCCCTCTTGAATTGCAATATCGTACTGCCCATTCAGCTATTGGCTAGGGTAGATAACGTGTCCGCCAGTAAGCACGAGGTCGTAGTGTTGCATG
>JBCCRZ010000418.1:0-5746 GCA_039200855.1 Cyanobacteria bacterium P01_D01_bin.44
TGACTCGGATCTACGCGATCGCAACGCCCAAACCTTGTCAGGACCGGAAGGTAGCAGCAATACGGGATGCTTGTGATAGGCGTAGTCTCCGGGTCTCTTTTATGGGCGGTTTTCTGGAGTAGTCATTCCTAAAGTCGAGCCCTTATCCTAGAAGCAATTCTCTACAGCGCCGATAGGAGATCAAACCCGATGGCAGATTTTGGCAACTTAGTACAAAAGGCATTTTACCTGGGGGTAGGGTTGGCCTCCTACGCCAGTGAAAAAGCAGGGGATACTCTGTCAGACCTACGAGGCCAGGCTCAAAAGCTTGTGGATGAGCTGGTCGAGCGCGGCGAAATTACCGCCGACGAGGCCCAAAAAATGATGAACGACATGATGAACCGGGCCGAGTCAGCAGCGAAGCCATCCGGCACGGCCTCCCCCGAAGCCCCCCGCCGAATTGAGATTTTAGACGACGAAGACACCACCCCCACAGCAGAACAGCGCCAGGCTGAAGCTCTACGCCAACAGGTAGATGCCCTCAGGGAAGAACTCAACAGCCTAAAGCAAAACGATTAAGGGTAAAAAAGGGGCAAGGAGAAAGAGGAAAGGGGGCCATTATCCAGTCAACCCGCTCAAAATTCAAAGGTTTAAAGTTAAAAATTAGCAGGAGTTCTAAGTCTAGACTGATGGAAGAATGGTTGACCCAACTAGAAGACACGGTAAACACAGCCGCTGACGAAGCAGGGCAGTGGCTAGCAACCACCATGAACTTGATGTACGAGGCCTCTGAGCAAGCCGTGGTTGAGTTTGAGAAAACAATCGATCAAGCCTTTGATGAGTTTGATCAAACCCTGGATCAAACCTTTGAGCCCTGGGCAACCTCTGTCACGTCAAGCTTTATGAGCTGGGTCGAGGAGGCCACCATGCCACTCACCCATGTGGTCGAGCCTTGGCTACAAGAGCATCCCCGCTGTATCGGCTGTCGCAACTACCACGGTCAAAGCTACGGCCATGACGAAACTCTGATTTGCGCCATGCATCCCTATGGCCCTGATCCAAATCTAGAGCGCTGCCCTGACTGGGAATCGGTCTGGCAAAGCTAGCGTTACCTCAATAACGGATAAAAATGCCCCACTGGCCCTTGGCCCTGACCAATGCGAAGGGCGTGCTTGAGAGCCTGGGTGACATAGTGCTTAGCCTGAACCACGGCATCAAAAGGGGCCAGTCCTCTGGCCAAATTAGCGGCGATCGCAGCGGACAGAGTACACCCTGTGCCGTGCGTATCTTGGGTCTGTACAGTTTCAGTCTCTAACACTTCAAGCTGTTGACCATCAAACCAAACATCGATGCCGCGCAGCTCATTATCAAACCCTCCGCCCTTGACCACCACCGTCTGTGGCCCTAACAAACGGATTTTTTCGGCGGCGGTTTTCATATCTGCCACGGTGTCAATCTCTATACCGCTGAGCATTTGCGCCTCATAGCGGTTGGGGGTAAGCACGGTCGCCAGGGGAATGAGTTGGCTGCATAGGGCTGCGATCGCGTCGTCATCAATCAGCTGTGCCCCCGCACGCGACACCATCACCGGGTCTACCACCGTTTGGGCGATCACCCCTGATTTAAGGGTGTCAGCCACCGCTGCAATAATCGGCTGATTAAGCAGCATCCCCGTCTTGGCCGCTTGTACCCCAATATCATCCACAACCGCCGTGATCTGAGCAATCACGGCCTCTGGCGGGAGTGCATCTACACGGGTAACCCCCCGCGTATTTTGAGCCGTAATGCAGGTCAAGGCACTGGTGCCATGGATCTGATGAAAAGCAAAGGTACGCAAATCGGCCTGAATACCAGCCCCACCCCCGCTGTCTGAGCCTGCGATGGTGAGCGCCACTGGAATCGGGCTCAAAGAATTTACAGCGACCATACTATCGATTGGGTCGACGACGCTGTAAAAATTCAGGAATATCAAGATTGGGCGACAGTGAAGGCTGATTACTATGATTCGGTGTGCCTTCATTAGCCATATCCATACTGCTGATGGGGGCCGAAGACCGCTTCATCGGCGTCACTCGACTAGACGCAGCCGCCGATGCGGCACTGCCCCCCATCTCAGGGTTAAAGCCCGTCGCGATCACGGTGATACGCACCTCACCCTGCATTCGATCATCAATAACAGCGCCAAAGATGATGTTGGCATTGGGGTCAACGGCTTCGTAAATAATCTCAGCGGCGGAGTTGACTTCATGGAGGGTCAAATCACTGCCCCCGGTGATGTTAAAGACAGCCCCAGCCGCTCCATCAATGGAGGTCTCTAGCAGCGGCGAGGAGATTGCTGCGATTGCAGCCTCCCTGGCCCGAGACTTGCCAGAGCCAACCCCGATCCCCATCAGAGCCGAACCCGCATCGGCCATCACCGCTCTGACGTCGGCAAAGTCTACATTCACCAGCCCTGGAATCGTAATAATATCTGAAATCCCCTGCACCCCCTGCCGTAGGATATCGTCTGCGAACCGAAACGCCTCTTGAACCGGCGTTTGTTCCGAAATGACCGACAGCAGCTTGTCGTTAGGAATCACAATCAACGTGTCTACACAGGCTTGTAAAGCTTGAATGCCCTCTTCTGCCTGGGAGGTCCGACGTCGACCTTCAAACGTAAATGGACGAGTCACAACCCCTACCGTGAGTGCCCCCGCCTCCTTGGCGACCTCAGCAACCACAGGGGCAGCTCCCGTACCGGTGCCCCCGCCCATGCCAGCGGTAATAAAAACGAGATCAGCTTCTTCTAAACAGCTTGAAATCTCATCGCGGGACTCCTCAGCCGCTTTTTGACCGATGGCTGGGTTACCCCCTGCCCCCAGTCCCCGAGTCAGCTTTTCACCAATTTGAAGTGCGTTTTGGGTTGAAACATTGGTTAAAGCCTGGGCATCTGTATTGACCGTCCAAAACTCAATACCTGCCAAACCACTGTCAATCATCCGGTTGACGGCGTTACATCCCCCGCCACCCACACCAATCACTTTAATGCGCGCTATGTTACTCGGCACGATACCACTGTCCCTTCCAACATCTCCTGGCATAACCCTGCCTTCATTATTATTCGCAGTCGGCGCATTTATATCAAATCCGCTGTTTGCATAAGAATTAGTTTGCGGAGATACACTATTCATAGGATCTGATGATAAGGATAGTTTGGAGATAATGCCGGACAGTGATATCGACCGGGAACGATCTAGGTGATTCTCAGGAGAGTGATTGGGTCTCATCATAATTCGCTATGCGGCTACCAAGCAGCGTTCATTAAACGACCGTGGACTTAAAATATGGGAACTTGGCAAACCGACTATCGTCTACGGGAGGTTGCCCTGAGGAGAGATATTTAAGTGAGCAACTCGTTGAGTGCCAATTGTTCTAGTTAACTATACGGGAACTGGTTGAAAAAACCAAACAAATTTTTCTACGTATTTAAGTGCCTAAACAAACCTACAAATACAGCTTCAAAAGCTGGCAGGTAGAGTATAAAGAAAAACCGTTTTTTTAGAGATAAAACTCCCTACCTGAAATAGCCTAAAAACCTTTGACTGATCAATAGTTTAGAATGCGGGTGATCGCCCAAAGACAGAGATCAGGAGGTTATGGAGTATTGGTCGCCTGTAAAATCTCAACCGAGGGATTCTGTGGATCACGCAGGTCAATGAAAGCTATTTTCTCCAGGTTTAGTTTGGCATCTAGATTCCGCATTCGATCGAGGGCTAATAGCTGTTCAGAAATACGTTGACCATAGGGTCCCATGTGAACCATCCCCAAATCTGTCTGCAGGATCAGGTTGCTGGGGTCTCGCCAATCAATTTCTGTCACTTTTATGGGACTTTGCTGTAGCGTTTCAAACAACCCTGGCCAGTCTTTTTGATAACTCGCTTTCATGCCATGAACCTGCAGAGTGGGTGGTTCAAAATCATCATTAAGTTGGGTAAAGCTGTTGTAAGGCATCCAATAACCACTTTTGTCGAGCAATCCCATTTGGCGAAACGGCACCACTTCTTTGAGGGAGGCAACCGGAGTAGTCGTGTCCGGAATTGAAATCGCAACTGGATGCCGTTCATTAATTCGCACATTTAACCCAGGGGGAAATAGGCGACGACTCACCACCGCTTCTGCAATAGGACCGACCTCCACCAGTCGTTGCTCAATGGATTGGGGCTGTAGTTTGAGCAATGGCTGGGGATAGTCTATTGACAACAGCTCATAGACAGCATTTTCGCTTAGCAACTGATTGCCACTAATATCAATTTGGGTGGGGGCCTGCAGGTTCCATCTAGGCGAAGTTGCTACCATCACCACCCCCGCCGTTAGTCCCACCATGGCCAATGCTCGCCAAATCCCCTGTAAAAGGTGTAGCCGACGCTGATGTCTCAGCTGTTGACGGCGACTGGCGAGGTCTTCGGGGGAGCACTGTGTAAATTCCGGCATTTCAAACGGCGGCATGGGGTGATTAGTCATTTAAGCACTCAGTCTTCTCAAAAAAATGAGCGTTTTACAACTGTTTTTCTACGGAAACGGGAATCGTCCGGTGACTCAAGGGTTACGTTCACAAAAAGATTTCATAGATTTCATAGAGAATTTTACGACGCTGCCTCACCCATTCCCTTAATTTCGATTTGCTTTGCCAAAAAACCATACCAACTTTGGGCAATACCCCAATCAGTAAAGGGAATAGATTCGGCCTGACCGCCCTTGAGAGCTAACCGAAGCGCAATCCGTCCCTTGGGGGGAGTTGCCGTCTCCGCCGCAATCGGGGCTCCCGCAACGGTCAAGTTTAATTGCTGAATATCTTGATAGTTAAGGGTTTGAAGCTGGGTAGGCCCCTGACGAGTGGGCACCCCCCAGGTGAGCTGATCTCCGGACTGGCCCAGGGCCGCGTAGATATCGTACTTGGTGCGTTCAAATTGGGTTGCCCAGTTTTTGTAAGCTTCGAGTTTTTGATACTCGTTCCAACCCGCCCAGGTTAGCCAAATAAACAGGCAGAGTAAGGGTAGCCAGAGTAATCCGCGCTCCATAATGGTCCTTTTTGATTGTTAATTCTTGCAACGAGGCTGTCGTAGGGATTTCTTATTATTGAAAGATGATCTTGGGAATGTTTTTGGGGCCTTTTTGTAAGCTTGTTTGCAAAAAGGCCCTTGATTCTACTAAATCGCGGTTTATTTATCGAGGAGACGGCAGCTTGATTTACTTACCATCTTTATTAGCCATTACACCAGCCACTGTGCAGTGGAGCCCTAAAGTAGCGCTAGTCATGATCGTGTGCAATGTGATTGCGATCGCACTCGGCAAATATGGCATTAAAAACCAGAGTGTAGGCCCGGACCTACCGTCATCTGAGTTTTTTGGCGGAATGGGCGTCGGGGCCATGCTGGGAGTGACTAGCCTAGGGCACATCATCGGGGTAGGTGCCATCATCGGTCTGGCCACGGTTGGCGTCCTCTAAATGGTGTCCTCTAGACAGATTTAATACGAAATCCTGGTTAGCTGTCCCCGATACCGAAGGGCGGTAAGCGCAGCCATGCCTGAAAGGCTTTGCAGCCGCATCGCCCTTATCAGGATATCCATTTTGAATCGGGGTGACTGAATTCGGATTTGGTATAACGCTCTTTATTGACTTTCGCTGAAGGATAAATATACCGACCATTTTGCGTGCTTTCAAGGTGTGTCCATCAGAGAGAGCCTGAACGAAAAATCGTCGTTTCAGATTTCATCTATCCAGAGTCAA
>JBCCRZ010000419.1:0-5743 GCA_039200855.1 Cyanobacteria bacterium P01_D01_bin.44
AATATTGCATCATTACGCCATTGGGTGCAGACATTCTTAATACCTTCCTTAATTCAAGAGGGATATGCCAAACCCCTTAAATATGCCAGAGGATAGTTTTTGGGTGATCTGTCTTTGGAGATATTTACATTAATTCGATAGAGCCTCAATTCGCCGATAGCGGGCTTACACGCCCATATATACGCCATAGGCAACCCAGCCAACGGCTACAACCGCCAGCACCCAACGTCCAAAAGGAAAGTACTTCATGGTGTCTAAAGCGCCTGCGGTTGAGCGAGCCTTGCTTGAGTCAGAAGTGCATTCTATGACTAAGGCGCTGGCGTTAAACCTGGCAGAGCGCAAGATTCGCGTGAATGCAGTCGTGCCTGGCCCGGTTTGGACACCTAATATCCCGGCGACGATGCCCGCCAAGATGGTGGACGGGTTTGATACAGATGGAGCCCTCGGTCGAGCCGCCCAGCCCGAGGAGCTGGCCCCTACCTACGTTTACTTCGCGTCCCAAGACAGCAGTTTTGTAACCGGGGCGCTGCTAGACATGACCGGCGGGCAGCTGTCTAGCTAAGTTCTTACCTATTACTCTTTTTCGACTGAGGTTTAACGCTTGAACAGTCCTCTTAGCTGCCTGCTTGAAACGCCTCGCGGATAGTTTCTACCCGTTTGCGATTGACACCCAAGTCTGAACGGCCCAGGCGGGCAGCTGAGCGCACTTGAATCATCCCAGACGCTGGATCGACATAAAATTCGATATCATCCACAAAGCCCATGATTTTACTGGCAAATTCGGCGTAGAGATAGTCATCGCTGGCCTCATTAATTTTAGAGCGCTCCATCCCTTCAATAATGGATTTGAGCTTTGCGATCGCATCTGACGGAGCCAGCTTAGTTTCAATCGGTGCGATGAAATGCTCCTCGTCGCTGGCGTTGGCCTGGCTACTGACACAGTTGGGAGAGTCTGGACAGGATAAGAGCTGCCCTTGCTTAACCCCAAGATTAGTAGGCTGTTTACCTGAAAATGAGAAGATAGGCATAGCACCCCCAAAAAATGAGAATTCAAATAAAAAATGAGAGATTTCAGTCAATAAGACTTACTCTCTCTCATTAATACAATATTGGCAAGCACAGGAAGTTGGTGATTCAATATCCGCGCTTTGCCCACCCAGAAATGGCGGAGGTTGAATAGTGACGTCTAGTTGGGCAGCCCCCAGAAGATAAAGTAAATGAGTGAGTCGGTCACTACGCCATAGCAGCAAGACACAAACAGCTGAAAAGAATGTCGACCGTAGCGCCAGGTGGTTGCTGCTAGCGTGAATGAAAACAGCAGCTCCCCTAGGGGGAAGGTCATGTTGTACAGGTCATCAACAAGCCCTAATAAGATCAGGGTCCAGATGCTAAAAACAAAATAGAGATTGAAAACAGGAATGCGACGACTGGTCCACAGCATTGTGGTAAAGAAACTGATGTAGAAAATGATTGGCACTACTGTTAAGGGTTGGCAAATGTGAGTGAACTGAAAAGCCGTCTGTCTCGAACCTAAGCCTTGAGCTGAGACGGCTCGGCCCCAGGCACAATGTCAATAGGCGACAACGTCTGGGTTTCCCACTGATGCTGGTATTTCTCAACCACATAGGGGCGCACAATAAAGCGAGGCGGGGTCCCTGGCTGCACCTCAATCTTTAAAGCTGAGTAAGGCCGACGTTTTTGGCTACCGTGGCCGTTGCGGCCTACAAATAGATGCGATCGCGCCACTTCGCGCTCAAGACCATCGACAGGCTCCGTCAGCGTACTGCCTTCAGAGCGCTGGCGTCTGAGGCTAAAACCACTCCCCCCGCAGATCAGACAGTGCGTGTGGGCATCGCCATGGCCCGTATCCAGGGTTTGGATATGTTCAAAACAATGGGCATGACCGTTAATAATCAGATCAACGATGGGCCGGTTGCCCTGCCGCGCTCCAAGACTTCGCTGCACATCATCGAGAACTCGCCTCAGATTATGTCTGATGGCCAGCGTTTGACCCTGGTGCCACTTGCTGGCTTCAGTGACGTAGGGGGGGTGGTGAAAGTAAATCACCCGCCCCCGCACGCTGTCTGCATTCCATGACTGAATGAGTCGCTGTCTGAGCCAGTCGAGCTGCTCAAAATCGAGCATATCGCTGTGCCCACTCAGCCGCATGTCTAAATCCCGCAGCTGCTCATCAATGTCTTCGATCTTTGCGTAGATCTCGTCAGTATTCTCGCGGTCGGTCCCAACCGGCAGATCATTTAACTGCTGTTGTTTTTGGCTGAGTAGGCGCTGCTGCTGTTCAATCAGTTGCTGTCGCTGCGCCCTATCTCCAGAACTTTGGGACAAAGGTACCGGTGAATTAAACGTATTAGAATCCAGCGCAAAAAAATCAATCCCTCCCTGGCGAAAGGTGTAATACCGATTAGGCAGTCGAGTAAATTGCTCGGGCTGGTAGCGCAAACAGCGTCCGGTATCCGTTTGGGCAGTGTAGTATTTTTCCAGGTGAGCCCCGATCTGCCCTGGATTGATTCCCTTCAGATAGTCTAAAAAAGCCCGTGCATAAACATCACCCTGATACGAACCCCGCCAGCCGTAGTCAATATCCACCTGGTAGCGTAGCAGGTACTTGAGCGGCGATAGCAGCTTTGACAAGACACCATAGCCCAGCGGCACATCGTAATAGTCGTGGTTCCCTAATACCGGCAAAAAGGGCAGCTTGAAGACCATTTTATCGTAGGCAATTTGGCTAGGAATATCTCCTCCAACCAGCCACTCCCGATAGGGCTCGATAAAATTACTAAGATACTGATCCTGAGAACCCACTAGATAAACCAGATCCCCCGTGTGGAGAACAAATTGACAGCCATCGCTGTTTGCCATCAGCCATTCAGCCACCCGTCGCTGAGGATTGTCCCCCCGGTGATTGCCCGTACCACTGTCACCCAACACCAAAAATGAGAAGACCCCAGCAGCATTAACCTGAGTCGCCTCGTCACTCAGCACCAGGCGTGTCTGGTCAATCTCACGCTTCAGGCATTCAGGGTGCTGCCACCGCACGCGCTGTTTCATGCGGTCAATCTTAACTGTAGTAGGCGGATCAGAAGCAAATTGCATAGTTCGACAATACCTAATAGGCCGTAAAGAACCTCTACTCCGCAAGATAGATTTATCTGAATCTAAATGTCAATCATCCAGACAACAAAAGAGTCTGAGTATACGGGTCAGCCAGTCGTCACCGTAGATAACATTTACCCGTTTACTGAATAGTTCGGTCCAAAACTGTCTCGATAACCCTTACAATCTCTCGAGACTTCAGTGGATCAAGTGCATCGGGATGGGGCGAGGCAAACTGACCTGAATCGTTGTCGAAATACCGGCCAGAAGCAGCTGCAAATTCATCTGACAGAGCCGCACGCGTGAGTATTTCCGCGCCGATACGGATATCACCGCCAGCCACCCCAAAGGCCTGTTTCACCATTTTGCTGCCGAGCATCGAACCAGGATTGATTGCAATGATAGCTGGGTCGTCCTTCAAGGACAGTGCCAGACTGCGAGACCACATTGTAAGCGCCAGCTTGCTTTGTGCATAAGCTGCGCCATCGGTCAGACTGACTTGTCCAGCCAGTGCCTTCAGATCGACGGTAGACTGAGCAGCAGAGGACAGGTTGATCACTCGTTCGGATGCACCAAGTATCGGCAAGAGCCGCTGTGTCAGCAAGTAGGGTGCGATCGCATTGACCGCAAACCGGATATCCAGCCCGTCCTGCGTGACCGGATCAGGTGAGTTATACACGCCTGCATTGTTGATAAGAACGTCAAATTTGGTATGCTTCTCAGCTACCGCTTTTGCCAGCGCTTCGACATTAACCATAACCGACAGGTCAGCCACGTAGCCGTCAACCATTCCACCCCCCGGCAAAGCAGAGAGCATTTTTTTCACTTTTCCCAGTTTTGACGGATTGCGCCCATGCAATAGGACATGGTGCCCCATCGAGACCAGTATCTTCGCCGTTTCCAGCCCGATACCGTCAGTCGAACCGGTAATCAAAATTGTTTTTGCCATGGAATTCTCCTCCTTATCCAGCAAAGACTGGCAGTATGTCATCGGCCAGATGTTTCAGCGTTGTTTCGATATCCGCCTGGTTAAAACGCAGGTTCAGCGCTACGTGGTTAACGCCGATCTGTTCTAAGGATTTCAGATAGTCCCGCAGCGGGTTCACCCCCAACCGGCACCCCAGATGGATGGGGTGCGGGGGTGTCTCAGGGTCCTCAGTCAGATCGATATAGAGCGGCTGAATCACCGGCTTGACCGGGGCACCGACTGATTCAACTCGCGATCGCCAGTCGCGAATGATTTGTCCTTGAACCACCGGGTTACGGGGATAGGTGATCCAACCGTCGCCGTTCCGCGCGATCCAATCCGGATCTTGCTGGCTGCTGCCGGTGATCAGCAGGGGTAATTTCTTAGACACCGGCTTGGGCAACATGTCCATCCCATCATGCGGGCTACCGAAAGCATTCTCAAATGTGGGTGAGTTCTTATCCATCTGTCTGATGTAATCAAAACTCTCCCGAAACCGTTCCCCACGATTAGCAAAGGGCTGATTCAGCGCCGGATATTCTTCTGGCCGGTCACCCGAAGCGACACCCAGAATGAGCCGTCCACCCGATAGCTGATCGACACTGGCTGCAGCCTTGGCCACATGGGCAGGATGGCGCAGCGGCAGAATGATACTGGCGACGCCAAGGGCAATCCGCTCAGTCTGGCCAGCCAAAAGACCCAGGTAGACGAAAGGGTCATAGGTTTGACCAGCATCGCCAAAGGAGGGTACGTTGAACGGCACATCGCGTAACCAGACGGCAGAGAACCCAAGTTCTTCGGCCAGCTGAATCCGTTCGAGCTGACGGGCCATGGTTGGCACCGGCCACCGTGCATAGGTCTCAATCGGCACCACCAAACCGAGGCTCAATCGGTTTGGACGGAACACGGAATTGTATCCCCGATTGATGGGCTGGAACTCTAAATTGTGGGCCTGTGTAAGCATTGTGAATTTTGTTTACTAATTAATCTCTTGAACACTAATTACCATCTCTTCCCAACCGCGTTGGTTGTTCATGTCGAACTGGGCACCGTTATCATCAGCCCATGTGAAGCGCTTTAACGCAGATGTTTGACTCGTTGCCTGATAGAGCCAATAGGCCTCTTCCTTCAGGGCTTCCTCAATAGGTTTGTCAATCGAGGCATAGACAGCCTGTTTGCAAGCATTGATCGACTCAGCGGGCCATAGGGCAATACGTTTGGCTAGCGCTTCGACAAACGGGCCGATTTCTTTTGGGTCTAGCGCCTTGTTGATGGTGCCGTAGGCCTCGGCCTGGTCAGCGTCAAAGTCTCTGGCACCCAGGATAATCTCTAGCGCACGTCCCAATCCCGCCTGACGGGCCATCCGCGATGCCCCACCACCACAGGGCAAGATACCCATAGCGACCTCCATTTGCATAAATTTTGCCTTGCTGCGGGCGGCAAAACGCATGTCGCAGGCGAGGGCAAACTCGTGACCGCCGCCGCGGGCAAAGCCTTCGATCTTGGCGATAGTCGCCTGGGGCAACTTGCTGATGCGATCTAGCGCGGTTTGCAGATCGAGCAGTTTGGCGTCTTCGCGGGAGACTGCAGTCGCAGACATATCCTTGAGAAAATTCGTGTCGGCATGGGCCACAAAAATCTCTGGGTTTGCGGACTGAAATA
>JBCCRZ010000420.1:0-5707 GCA_039200855.1 Cyanobacteria bacterium P01_D01_bin.44
GGGGTTGAAAAATTGACTCGCTCAGACCACCCGCCACTTTTTGGGGCGCGGCTAGGGAGCCCTCGGCGGTAAGCTCCGCCACCCACAGTGCCGTGCCATCCCACGGCATGTTGGGGTGGTTCCAGCTGAGCCAGGCGAGCTTTGCTCCATCGGGGCTGAGGCACGGAGTTGAGTAAAAGTCATTGCCCGATGTCAATACGGTCTGGGTGCCATCCACCAAGGAGATTGAAACAATCGTATTGACGGCCTCTTGGTCGCTCTGAGTATGGTCTTCGCGCACACAGATTAGCTGCTGCCTGGCTCGATCAACCACTCCATCGGCATATCGCAGCGCCGTCTCAGGGGTCAGCGGCGTCGGTGAGGTCCCTGGCTGCTGGCGATAAAGTCGCTGATCGGCGAAGTTAGCAAAAAATAAGTCTCCCTGGTCAACCCAGTAGGCTCCGCCCCCATACTCATGGACACGGGTACGGGCGTTAAAAGGAGCAGGCGTAATATCAGCAATCTCGCCATCGGCGGTGCGACGAACCACTACGGTTCGACCGGCCTCATTAGGGCGCAACTCGCTCCAATAGATATCGATACCGTCAAGGTATAAACCGCCAAGCCGGATCGAGCTAGACACAATCACCTCTGAGGTAATCGGAGATTGCCAAGATCCGTAGGACGCTGTTTTAGCCATGGGTTTCTTCATTATGGACGACTCCAATCAGCTATATTCCAGGTGTGTAAATCCCACGGCGTGAGTTCTACACCGATCAGTCGATTGCTAACCGCGTCAATGTCAGCCCGATGGACAATGGGGATGACAGCCACCTCATCAATCAGCAAATCGTTCATCTCCTGAAAGAGAGCACTGCGAGCCTCAACATCTAGTTCGCTCACAGATTGTTGCCAGAGGGCGTCGTAGGCTGGGTTGCAGTAGCGAGAATAGTTTTGTTTTGACCAGTTATTCTCTTTTTGGGTAATCTCATCGCAGGTGTAGGTTTTCATGTAAGCACCCGGATCGGGATTGACATTACCTGTGGCAAACATTTGCAAGTCAGCGTAAAAGTGTTCGACCGTATCCGTACTGGCTGGGTCACCTGAGAAGTAAACAGACGCATCCAGACTTTTTAACTCGACTTCGATACCGAGACCGCCAAGGGTTTGTTTAATAATCTCCTGGGTTTTTTGCCGTACTGGGTTCACCGAGGTGATAAACAGAAGTTTTAGCTCAGTCCCGTCTTTGTCACGGATGCCGTCGCCGTTGGTGTCTTGCCACCCGGCTTCGTCTAAGAGCGCAGCGGCCTGATCGGGTTTAAATTCGTGGGTTTTGCTGCCGCCAAAGGCTGTGGGGGCTACCACAAAGTTAGCGGTGCCTTTGCCAGCGGGGCCATACAGTTGATCGGCAATGGTGTCGCGATCGATGGCCAGGTTGAGGGCCTGCCGCACCCGTAGATCGGTAAGAAAGGGATGGGGAAAGTCAACGCTGGAACGTTCACCGTCTGCGGTGGCCTGGTTGGGGTCGGTAAAGTTAATGATGATCCGCTCTACCAGTGACCCGAAGGCAGTGACCAACTGCCCTTGCCCGGCCTCCTCTAGCTGTTTAAGCACCGGGGCCTCTACTTGAATGTTGTAGGCAAAGTCGGCATCACCGGTTTGTAATACGGCCCGTGCGGCTGAGGTGGCATCTCCCCCGCCTTTGAGTTCGATGCGCTCAAAGGCCAGGGTGTCTACCTCACGGTAGTTGGGGTTAGGTTCATAGACCACCACATCCCCTGGCTTAAACTCCACCGCTTGGTAGGGACCGGTGCCAATGGGCTGTAGATTAGCGGGGGCTTCTCGAACATTGGCCCCGGTGTAGTCCTGAAAGGCATGAGCGGGTAAAATCATCCCCGCGGTACCGGTGAAGACCAGAGACCAGGCCGGATTAGGCTCCTTAAATGTAATCTTGACTGTGTGGTCGTCAATGACCTCAACGGTTTCAATGGTTTCGTAGGTGCCTGCAGTTGTCGCCCCCACCTCTGGATTAGAAATCAGCTCGTAAGTCACCAGCACGTCTTGGGCTGTAAACGGGGTGCCATCAGACCAGAGGATCTCGGGGTTGAGCTGCCAGGTAACGGACGTGCCGTCAGCAGCGACGCCCCCATTGTCTAGCGTGGGGATCTCAGCGGCTAAAAATGGGACCAGGTTACCCTCAGCATCAAAACTGGCCAGGGGCTCCAAAGAAATGCGGCTGGCTTCGGCATCTTTAAAGCCACTCGAGAGGTGGGGGTTTAAAGTCGTGGGCGCTTGCCAATAGAGCAGCTTTAGGGTGGTGTCAGCACCTGCGGGCACTGGACCAGCGGTCTCCGGATTAGCAGCATCTGGAGAGGTTGCTGGCTCGCAGCCTGCTGCCAGTAGCAAAATGCTGAGTAACGGAGCAGCAAAACGTCGGATCATCGTTGCTTGGCCTCTGGGCTTTTAAACCTTGGCCACATCCAGCCCCGTCGTTTGCCTTGGGGAAACACTCAGGGTTTCGAACTGGATGTGGTTTATGAGGTAAGCCTATCAAACAAACAACAGCCAGAGAACCCACGCGCTAACGTTTGAGTGAGATCGCCTGGAGGGGGATGATCTTTTGGGTAGGGGCATGGCGATAGTAGAGCTTGGCGACTTTTAGATTGCCCAGACTCTTTTTAGCCAGGACCTGCTTGATGGGCCTCACTAAGGCCATGGTCTCTAAAGGCTGGACAGCCTCCAAGGAAATCAACAGCTCTAATCCTTCCAACTCCACATCTACCAGGACATCGTCACGATTGATTGCCCGCATGAGAATCAAACGCATCCGCTCAATAAATCGCGCTTCGTTTATGGAGTTAGCGCCCAAGGGCTCACGGGAAATGACGCTGAGGGGCCGGGCTGGTTTGACGATCTCTGGCGGTTGTCCAGCGGTGGCTGGCTGCTTCAAAATGGTGCCCCAGACAACGGATTTTGTATCCAGGCGACGACCGTACACATAAATTTGGTCAACGGCATCGAGCCGTAGGCGGGCAATTTGCTTAGCCACCAACGGAATCAGTTGCTGTCGACTGGGAGTGCGATCGCACTCCAGCAAAATATTCAGTCGGCTGGCCTTAAACTTGACTTTGACTCGGGCACCCTCGGGCCGCAACGCTTTATCCATCATCGTTGCGATCATTTTGGCATCATCCGGGCACGAAACCTCGATCAATGCGGTAGATTGAGCCATGACTCATGATCCTTTTCAGAAACTCCAGCCTGCCAATTGGTTTGACCGCAGACAACCCGATCGAGTCGCCTACAGTGACGTTCTGATAATGACGTCCTTTGGCAAGTACACCACTCTATTAATGAAATATATCGACATATTGCGCAAGTTTCTGCCCGAATAAATACCAATTTTCTTTGATGTATCTGTCACATTGCCAGGTATTTATACGGAGAAAAGTATGGATTGTATACCCTCTATTCAGTCGCTTTACTCATAGGGATGGAGAGGGCGATGGGCCCTGGCAGCACGACCGGAGATAGGGTCGCCCGTCTATAACCCGTCTATGAAACGTGAGGTTTTCTACACTTCCCAATTCTGGAGCGTTCTAGGACTATAGAAAGGCAACGTCCCCGAGGTCTCTCAATGCAAAATCTGGTTGAGTCTTTTTATGGCTGGTATCGCAACACCCTCCGAAATACCCAATACCGCTGGCTGATTGTAGCAGGCACGCTTTTATACCTGGTGAGCCCTATCGATCTTTTGCCAGATGTTTTTCCCATTGTGGGTTGGATTGACGATGGCATCATCGCCACCCTGCTTGTGGCAGAGCTATCCCAGCTGATGACAGATTTTTTAAGCAGCCGCAGCCAGCGGGGCGCTGCTAAGGTTGATGGGGCAGTCGCCACCGATGATACAGAAACCGGCCCTGTGATAGATGTGCAGGCCAACTAGACGCGCAACACCCTTGAGACAGCTTTGAGATTAACCATCCTCTAGGTTTTTGCGATCGCACTTTGCGATCGCTTTTTATGAGGCCACCCTCTCCCCATTCAGCCTGGCGGTTAGAAACCGCAGCAACCTGTACGAAATCTGCCTGCGCAGTGTTCCTGAAGCAGAGATAAGACTCAGTGGGAAATAGCCTCGCTATAGCTTTATCACCCTCTACTCTCCACCCTCTACTCTCCACCCTCACTCTAGCTGATCTGAACCCGACTCCTGAGGCGACTAGCTCTCGGGCTCTGAGGCATCATCTGCCTGGTTTTCAGCTTCTTTGTTTAAGGCCTCTTCAGCATCATCTTCCGCAGCATCAGCCCCCTCATCGGGCGCTTCGACCACGGCCCACTTAGCAATATTCCAGGTGCTCAGGTCCCAGGCCGTGGCTTCATAGCCATTAATGCGATTGTGTATCCCGTTGACCAGAGCGCGGTGAACAATGGGTAGAACTGCCACATCCTGGGCCAGCAGCTCATCCATTTTCTTAAACAAGACCCCCCGCTGGGCCGGGTCGAGTTCACGCTTGGCCGCTTTCCACAGAGCATCGTAGGCTTTGTTGCAATAGCGAGCGTTGTTGGGCTTTTGCCAGTTGTTGGCCTGACTGGCAATTTCATCGCAGGTCCACCAGCTCATATAAATGGTTGGATCCGGGATGTCACTACCGGTGGCATATTCTTGCAGGTCGGCATAAAAATGGTTAATGCTATTGGTCTGAGACGGGTTAGCTGAGAAAAAGTCATCAATGCGAACCCGCTCAATATCTACAGCAATGCCCACCGCCTCCAGATCTTCCTTCACCATAGCCTGGGTCTGCTGACGCACTGTATTTACAGAGGTTTGAAATTTGACCTCCATCTCAACCCCGTCTTTATCCCGGATGCCATTGCCGTTAGTGTCTTTCCATCCGGCTTTGTCCAGGAGGTCGTTGGCCTTATCAGGGGCATATTCGTAGGCGATTTTATCGGAGACAAACTCTGATGGAGCAACCAGCAGTTGGGAGGTAGGTTTGCCCAGGTTGCCATAGAGTCGGGTTGCGATCGCATTCCGGTTAATCGCATAGTCCAGGGCCTGACGAACGCTGCGATTGTCCAAAAAGGGGTGAGGGTACTGCACACTCGACTTTTCACCCTCGGGTGTGGCCTTATTCGGATCTGTCGGGTTGATCATGATCCGCTCTACTTGACTACCAAATGAGGTCACCAAAGACCCCGCCCCATCCACCGACAGGGTCTCAAGTTGATCAACCTCCAGCTGCAAATTATGGGCAAAGTCAGCCTTGCCTGCTTGCAACACATCCCGCGCAGCCACGTAGGGCGCAACCCCGCCCTGCACCTCAAGTAGCTCAAAATGAGGCTGGCCATCCCAGTAACGATCGTTGGGGCCAAATAACCATTTGCCCTGGGCATTCGAAATAAATCGATAGGGGCCGGTCCCCACCGGCTGTAAGTTAGCTGGGGCCTGACGAGCTTTGTCACCGAGATAATTTTCAAAAATATGTTTTGGCAAAACCATGCCGTTTTGCCCCGTAAACGGTAGCTGCCAGGCTGGGGTGGGTTGTTTAAAGGTGAGCTTGACCGTATGGTCGTCCACCGCCTCAATTTTTTCGATGTCTTCGTAGTGTTTGGCGGTGGCCGCCGCCGTCGCTGGCTGACTGACAAATTGATAGGTAAACACCACATCGGCGGCAGTAAAAGGCTTCCCGTCTGACCACGTCACATTTTTGCGGAGCTGCCAGGTCAC
>JBCCRZ010000421.1:0-5699 GCA_039200855.1 Cyanobacteria bacterium P01_D01_bin.44
GGCTGAAAAGAGCTATGAGATTTAGCTTTTGACGGATCGTTTTGATGGATGAACAGTTTGCCGTAGCAGTCCGTTGACCCTACCTATCTTGAAAATCGTAGAGATTATAGATCGCAAAGGGACAAAGCACCATGGCTAGTTCGGCAAATTTCGAAAAAACGTCTCATCAGCTCTCGCCCAACGGGGGCGCTAATCTCGAAGCAT
This sequence comes from Cyanobacteria bacterium P01_D01_bin.44, assembly GCA_039200855.1. GTDB lineage: Bacteria > Cyanobacteriota > Cyanobacteriia > Phormidesmidales > Phormidesmidaceae > SIO4C1. The sequence continues at coordinate 205 of JBCCRZ010000421.1, forward strand.
AGGCACCCGCAACCAAAAGGTTAGAAGGTGTTAGGTGTTGGGTGTTGGATGAAATGCTGATACGTTCGCTGTTGTCCCTCTATCTACCCCTGATCGCTGCCGTCAGCGGGGGTGGGTTGCTGAGCTATTTCCTGCGAGGGGGCGCGCGCCAGCAAGTCCCTGCCTATTTGGGACGGTTTTTGTTTTATGTCGGGGTGCCCCTGAGCATCGTGAGTTTTGTCTATCGCACTGAGCTGAGTGGGGCGGTGCTGGTGGCTCCGCTGGTGGCCTGGGCCGCAATGCTGTTTGCTTTGACGCTTGCCTGGGGCATTGTCAAACGCCAGGCTTGGCCGTCTGCGACCCGAGGCAGTTTTTTGTTGACAGCGATGCTGGGCAATACGGGCTATCTAGGATTTCCGGTGGTGTTGCTGCTACCGCAGTTAGGGCCGCGCTACCTGGGCTGGGCCTTGTTTTACGACATGCTAGGGACGCTGTTTGGGGCTTATTTTTTGGGGGTAATCCTGGCCGCGTCTTTTAGCCGCCACCGGGACGATAGCCACCGCTCAGGTCGCTGGTTGCTTCGTCAAGTGGTGCTTAATCCATCGCTGTGGGCATTTGGGGTAGGGCTTTTGCTGAAAGGATGGGTGCTGCCGCCCTGGGTTGTGGATGGACTGGTTGCGATCGCATGGACGATGATTACCCTGTCCCTGGTCCTGATGGGTATCCGGTTACAGCAACTGTCCGCCTGGCATACCCTGAGGGGGGTGATTATGCCAGTGGGTATCAAAATGCTAGTACTGCCGCTGCTCGTTGGCCTTGGCCTCTCGGCTTTTGGTTTGGGCGGAGCCCCCCGGTTGGTGCTCACCCTGCAAGCGGGCATGCCCTGCGCCTTTGCCACCTTAGTTTTGACCGAAACCTACGGCCTGGATTACGAGCTAACAGTTTCTGCAGTCGGGCTCAGCTCGGCGCTGCTGTTAGTGACGCTACCGATCTGGATTTGGGGGTTTGGATAGGGTATCCCTTAAATGCAAAGCTTTCAGACAAGATGAGGAAGATAGGGAGGGTGAGGAAGGTGAGCAAGCACATACAGAGGGTGAGTCGGCATACACAAAGGTCAATCGCCGCGTCACCGCGTCTCCCCACTCACCGCCTCTCCCATCTCCCCCATCTCCCCCATCTCCCCTCTGACTTTTCCTGCTAAGTCCTCAAGCCCATAGTAGGCAGTACTCGTAGCCAATAAAGGTAACTCCCGCTAAAGTGAGTGAATTGATATCCAGGGAGCATCTGATGATGGCAGAACGTTATGAGCAAAATTTTGGAAGCTGTGAGTTAGGTGATCTCCGATTAAATCGTCGTGCGCTGAGCATCGGCCAAGCCCTGAGCGAAAACTTTGGCAAGGCCTTATCAACGGTGTTTGAAAGTGCGAAGGCCCTCAAACGGGCTTATGCGTTTTCGCCAATACCAAAACCTGCTTTGAAAAGCTGATCGCACCGCATTGTCAGATGACAGCTCAGAGTGTGAGTTTACAAACTGTGGTGCTCTGTGTGGGCGATACCACCTACCTGGACTATGGTGGGATCCTGACCAAACGAGATGGATATGGTCCCCAAGGCAATGGGGGCAACGGCTTACTGCTGCATAGTGCGCTAGCGATTGACCCGGAGGCAGGTCAACCGTTCGGACTCCTGTGGCAAAAGCTGTGGAATCGCCAACATCGAGCTCAGCCCCCGGCTGACGAAACCCCAGAGCAGAAGAAACAACGCCGAGCCAAAGCTCGCAAGGCCAAGCGAGCGCGTCCCTTTGAAGAAAAAGAATCTTATCGATGGGTAGACGCGATGAGCACGGTTGAGCAACAGGTAAGCCCATCGACTCGGGTGATTCATGTGTTTGACCGAGAAGGGGATATTGCCGAAGTGTTCGACCAACTCAATGAACTTGAGCATACTGGTGTGGTGGTGCGGGCCGCCCATAATCGCGCTCTTGAGCAAGATCCCCATCGTCTATGGGAAAAGCTCGAAGCACAGACCATTGCGGGCTACCACGAAGTGGAATTGAGTGAAACTAAAACTCGAAAAGCCCGCACGGCCAAGCTTGCCATCCGGTTTTGTCGAGTGCAGTTACGATCTCCAGCTCGGTTGGGCGAAGATAGTCAGCTTCAGGTGGTTGCCGTTTATGCCGATGAAGTCGATTGTCCAGAAGGCGAGGAACCTGTTTCCTGGATGTTGCTCACCAGTGAACCGGTCACCACCCTTGAGCAAGCCAAGACGATCCTGCGTTGGTATGCTTATCGCTGGCGAGTGGAGGAGTATCATAAGATCCTAAAATCTGGCTGCCAGGTTGAACGTTACCGACTCGCCGCTGAGGGGATGAAATCCTTACTGGGGTTCCTCAGTGTGATTGCAACCGATTTATTGCGCTTGACCTATTGGCAAAGAACGCAGCCGGAGAGTCCAGCCGAATGGGTTCTCAATTCAGTCCAAATCCAGGTACTCAAAGCCAGGTCCTCTCGGTTACCCAAGACCTTGACAGTGGCTTGGGCGGTTGAAACGATTGCCCGCTTGGGAGGGTATCTGGAACATCGTCGCAAAACCCCTATCGGCATTCAGGTACTTTGGCGAGGATGGGCTAAGCTACACGACTTGGTTGAGGGATGGCAACTGGCTAACCAGACTTAGCAGGAAAAGTCAGATCTCCCCTAACTCACCGACTCCGCAACCGCTTCCCGAGACGCGGCCAGCTCCGCCACGCTCATCTCCTCGTACTTCTCAAAGGGCTGATGAATCCAAGGATTATCTGCAAGGTAGTGGACAGCATAATCGGGTTTAATCACTGAGCAGTCCTTGTACCACAGCACCGCTGTGCGAATCTCATCAATGTAAAAGCCGTATCGATGCTGCAGCCACGAAATGCTGCGCTTGAGGCTCACCCCTGAGTCCACCAGGTCATCCACCAACAGGACCTGGCTGCCCAGGTTGGCCGTGGTCATGCTCAAATCTTTTGAAAACGTAATCGAGCCGCGGACGCGATTGCCCTCCCCACCGTAGGACGCCGTCGAGAGGATCGCCAGGGGCTGATCATATAGGCGACAGAGCAGATCGCCGATGCGCAAGCCGCCCTTCGCCAGACACACAATCTGGTTAAACTCCCAGCCCGATTCGTAGATTTGCAGTGCCAGCTGCTCGATGCTGCGGTGATAGTCGGTCCAAGACACGTATAAATCTGACATAGCTACGCTGAGTAAGCACACTAATAGGGCAATAATAGACGTTGACTGCATCCCAGGCTTTTCATTTGCTTTAGGGCAAACGCTAAAGGGTTCAAATAGAACCTATCGGTTGGGGTACGCTGACGCGCTAGAGTTAGTTATTTTACAAGTGATTCATGGAAAATTCTGACGCCCGTTTAACGTCAACAGTTTCTAAGCCAAAACTCACCCTGGCAACCAAATTGGCCTATGGTGCTGGCGATCTGGGCGCAGGTCTGACCTCTAATCTGCTGGCATTTTCGTTTTTGATTTTTTTGACCAACGTGGCGGGGTTAGAGCCGTTGGCGGCGGGCACAGTGCTGCTGATTGGCAAAATTTGGGATGCTATCAACGATCCCATTGTGGGTATGTTGAGCGATCGCACCCGCACCAAGTGGGGACGTCGATATCCCTGGATAGCCCTAACGACCTTGCCCTTCGGGATTGCGTTTTTCTTTAACTGGATTGTGCCGGGGTTTGCGACGACACAGGTGGCTAAGTTCTGGTACTACGTCTTTATCTCAGTTGCGTTTCAGGTCTTTTTTACGACCACCAATTTGCCCTACAGCGTACTCACGGCTGAGATGACCCAAGATTACGACGAACGCACTGAACTGACCTCGTTTCGGCTGTCGTTTTCGCTGACAGGGGCGGTGTTGATTTTAGCGATTGGTCTGGTGGCAAGCCAGCTGATTGTGGATGAAGCTCAGCGCTATGCCGTGCTAGGGGCGCTGGGGGGAATCGTGTCCATTGGTACGATGATCTGGTGTGTGCTAGGCACCTTTGGTCATACTAAATGCCAGGCTGAATATCAGGGACGATCTATCAATGAGCAGGCCGACGTCGATGAAACTCCCTTTTTGCAGCAGCTCTTGATTGTCTTTAGCAACGTTCCATTTTTGTTTGTGGTCGGCATCTACATGTTTTCCTGGCTGGCCTTGCAAATTACCGCCACGATTATTCCCTATTACGTCACGTTTTGGATGGGGCAAGACAACTATTTTCTGGCGGCGCTATTGGTGCAGGGGACTGCGATTATCATGATGTTTTTCTGTAGCCTATTGAGCAAACGTATTGGGAAAAAAGGGCTTTATTTTTTAGGCTCTGGGGTTTGGGTGTGCGTTCAAATCGGCCTATTTTTCCTAGAACCAGGTAATTTGAGGTTAATGTATGGCCTTTGTATTCTAGCTAGCTTTGGGGTGGCCACCGCTTATATTGTGCCCTGGTCAATTTTGCCCGATGTGATCGAACTCGACGAACTCAAGACGGGCCGTCGTCGTGAAGGCGCATTTTACGCATTTATGACGCTTTTGCAGAAAGGTGGGCTAGCTTTGGGCATTTTCTTGGTGAGCCTTGCATTGGAAACGTCTGGGTTTGTGAAAGAAGCTGCCCAGCAACCAGACTCTGCCCTATGGGCAATCCGGTTTTTTATGGGGCCAGTGCCCCTGGTGCTTTTGATCTGTGGCATGATTTTGGCCTACTTTTACCCAATTACTAAAGAAGTCCATGCTGAGATTATGCTCAAGCTGTCCGAACGCAAGGCGAGTGGCCAATAGCCCGCAGCCACTTGTCTGAGTGCCCCTCAATTGCCCTCAAGGCTCGATTTGTATGATAGAGATAGGCTTAACCACATCCATTTTGGACCCTGGAGGTTTCCCATTAGGGCAAGCTATAGGGATGGATGTGCCCAAGACTTAGCATCTGCGAGTAGCGTATCGGGTAACAGCGGTTAAATGGCAAACTTAGTCGGTCAAGTCCTCCAGCGGGGGCAATATCACATCGAGCAAGAGCTGGGTCGCGGTGGCTTTGGGGTGACTTATCGAGCCGTCCGCATGCCGCTCAATCAGGTGGTGGTGATCAAGACGTTGTACACCCAGCAAAGCGTCAATCTGGCTGAGCAGCAGCAAAAATTTCAAGAAGAGGCGCGGCGGCTGGCCCAGTGCAAGCACCCTAATATCGTCAACGTAACCGATTTTTTTATTGAGAACGACTTGCCCTACCTGGTGATGGACTACATTCCGGGTAACCCGCTCTCTGAGATCGTTTTTCCCCACAATCCGCTACCCGAGGCCGATGCGCTTTATTACATTGGCCAAATCGGTGATGCGCTACGGGTGGTCCATCGCCAGGGGCTGCTCCACCGCGATGTCAAGCCGCAAAACATTATGATCCATGACCTCACAGGTGAGGCGATTTTAATCGACTTCGGCATTGCCCGTGAGCTGACGGCTGGGAGTACCCAGACCCACACCAGTCTGGTGTCAGAGGGATA
>JBCCRZ010000422.1:0-5693 GCA_039200855.1 Cyanobacteria bacterium P01_D01_bin.44
ATTGGAAAAACCCAGTGAGTATGCTCGGAGGCTTTGATGCCCGGTCGTTTTAGAGCAGGTATCAGCTGGATCAGCTGCTCTGCGAGGCTCACCCGCTCCGCAATGCGATCAGGTTCAAACCTTTTAAGCCGACGTTCTAACAGGGCTAACAGCACAGCAGAAGGCCTTTGCCGAATTCGTACAAAGAAGTCTTTGCCCGCAAATCCTCGGACGCTCTTGCTAATGATGTGATCATGATTGAGCTCAAAGACAGAACATAGGCCGATAAAGAAACTGTAGGTCGCCCGGTAAGAAAGCACCATTAGCAGAGAATATTTCAAGATGCGACTGAGAAAACGTAGCCGACTCTGTATCGGCCATCGAGCTTGGCATTCACGCACTGCATCGCAGAGCGAAGTTTCTCGAAATTGTAGAATCCCGCCTGCAAGGGCTGTGGCAGTTTTGATTGGTCCAAAGCTAAACAAGCTCACATCACTCTCAGGATGCCCCCGATACGGTTCACCCACGTACGCCTGGGCACAATCTTCGATGACCAGAAGGTTGTGCGCTTGGGCAAAACTCACAATGGGGTCCATGGGCATACGGCTGCCAAACAAGTGCGCCACGAGAATCGCCCTTGTTCGCATAGTCACGGCTTGAGTCATCGACTCAGGCTGCATTGCCAGCTGAGTGAAATCTAAATCAATCGGGACAGGGACCAATCCGTGTGCCTCGATAATACGCGTCATGCCCCGAATCGTCACAGCCGAGACCAAAATCTCATCACCAGGCTCAAAGTCAAGCGCTTTCAAAAGGGCATCAAAGCCGCTCCGCACCGACAGACAGATGAGACTGTCTTTGCCACTCGCCCATGCCTGTTCTAGCCTCAGCTCAATTGTCCGGCAGTTGGAGAGCTGTAGACAATAGCTCAGGCCAACGAGCAAATCTGACCAACCCAGGTCGAGACGTTTGCGAGGAATCATAGGTTTGCTGCCTATGTTTGCGTTTCTTGGGTTTGCTCTCTAATCACCGCACTCCAGTTGTCATCATTCATTGCCGCTGATAGATCTGCACTTTGGGCTGCGGCGCTCTTTGTCTTGGCCTCGTCTTGCTGTAGCGTATTGTCCGCCATAGCCCGACGAAGTTTTAGTTTTTTCTCTTCATAGGCTGCCCGCTCCGCTGCAGACATGGCCTGGGTCGCTGCTTCTCTAATCGTGCCAGCCCAAGTTCCATCCAAATTGCCAGGCGGCGGGCCAGGCAGTGCCTCAATCCATTCGTCTCGAAGCTGTTCCATGACATCCCGTTTCGGAAACTTGAACGGGTGCACCCTTACCAGGGTACAAATGTCGCCCCCCTTCTGAGTCAGGTGACTGCGTAAAGAGAGCACTACGTTACGTGAGTAGCCAATAAACTGAGTCTCGTGATCGCCGTTGAGCACCGCATAAACGCCCGCCACCTTTTTATTCTGAGCTTGATTGCACCAGGCTTCAACGGCCAAAGGGGTATCAACACTGGGCTCTGTCGATACAGAGGCCGTGGTCACCTCGGCTGAATGTTCATCATCAGAGCTATACAAAAAGTCGTGGAGCCCTCGATGCGCTTGAGGTACATTCTGATGCTCTATAGATCCTGCATTTGCAGAGTCTGGATTTTCGGGGTTCACTGGCTTGGCTCCCTCTACGGTTTAGTTTTGATGATGGAGTATTGGCGATGCGGTTTCATTATCGTCTGAAGTTGTCTAATCGCAAAATCTACCGTTAAGAGACTTAAAACGATTGGCGGGTCAACCACATCTCCATAAATGGTCTGGGAGACTTCAATCGCTTCCACAAAAACGCTGCATAGGCCTGTCGTCTCTGTTATTTCAATCACGACTGGATGTGAACTTCCACGCTTCTTCGCTGAGATCAAACGCAGGGCTGGATAGGTTGGGATGTTTTTATCCATCTCTGGGAGTATAAGTTACCTACCTCTCAATAGGTTCCGGCGACACAAATCGCGTTAGTCTGGGTTGTTGAGACCTAGTCACGGTTCCATCTTACTGTGAGAATGGGGGATGGTTTCAAGGGTCGCCAGGTATGTTCAAGGCCAGGTCCCCAAATGGCGAAGTCACCGGGTGTCTCCAGCGTTAGAATATACTGCTGATTGCCCTGGGTGAATGTGAGTTCGAACTCGCCCTCACCCGCGAGAAGAGACATCGTACGTCCTTGACTGGTGGGTTTGTTGAGGCCCCATTCGCGAGGGTCGTCCGGGGTGTGTAAAAACCATTTGATGGCAAGGTCCTTAGCCGTATCGCCTGCGATGCCTTTGGCAGCGTTGGTTTGTTGCATAAATCGCAGTGAGTCAGCCGGAATTGTTGGAAAATTACCCACAATCCAATTCGTGTGCGGTAAATCAGGGGAACGGAGTGCCCATGCATTGCCAATTTCAAGGCCGGATGGTTTACTGCCTATTACTTTCATAGCCTACGTTTGATAGATCAAGGGTAGCGATGACTCAGTTCAATGGTAAGAGTATCGTACCTGTTTGGAATGTTGCCCTTGCTTAGGAGAGTCACTGTGTGAGTAAGAATATATTGGTTAGGCTAGCGGCAGACAGCAGTAGGGTGAAATTATCACAGCCCCGAGGTGAAATCGCCTCAACCACTGCCACGACGGATGCTGTCGTCAAGGCCGCCACCAGCCAAGTGATCTGCCCCGTTCCAATATGGGCTGAGCAACATAAGATGACTGCCAGGGTCGTGCCCCAAACCGCCAAACTCCCTTCTAAAGACCGAAACGATGAGGGGCCCCATAGTGATAAAACGCGATAACGATGCCGACCATAGCGACGACCGATGGGCTCGGCAACGCCATCTGCAATGCCCACAATCAAAACGGCAATGCGGGTCACAGCCATCTGGGCAAAGAGCAAATCTACCATCGCCAACGCAGCGATACTGACAACCCATGAGAACCAGAAAAAGAAAGTGACGTGAGGGGCGTCAGACTGTCGGGTGTTAGCCGCGTAGGCATACCGAAAGGGAACGGCGTTGCGAAAACAGCAAACGATCACCACCATGATCAGGATAGCTGAGCAAACCGCATATAGATTAACCCTGGCGCTGGCTTCTGGCAGCCACCCGAACAAGAGAGAGCCCCCTATAAATACAGCCATGTGATTAATTTTTCGACTGTCTGCTTCGTGAAGTTTCTGTTGTTCGGTCAAGATGCCTGTCATTGTCCATAAAATGGTTAGTCCGGCTAGAAAGCCAATGCAGCGAACCGGATCAAGCGCGCTTAATAGTTCAATCATTGCTTTAAAGACCTGTGATAACGCCAAGCACTCACCCATAGCTGTATTTCACGAAAAGGATTGAAACGGCAAGAGATGAATCTGAGCCAGCAACGTATAGCCAAGCCCGATCATCATGAAACTGTCGAACCGATCTAGAACCCCACCATGGCCCGGTAACAAACGGCTGTAATCTTTGACCTGGAGGATTCGCTTGAGATAGGAGGCCAGGATATCGCCCATAAGCGCCAACGGGGCTGTTGTCATTCCCATTAGCAACGCCTGGGGTATGGAAAACCCAACCCAACCCCGTGCTAAGACCGCTGCGACCAGACAAAAGAGGGTTCCTCCTATGAGACCTTCTACCGTTTTGCCGGGGCTGATTTGGGGTACTAACTTGTGTTTGCCCAATAGCTGTCCGACAACCTGACAAAACCCGTCAAATAGGACGACTTGAAAATAGATAAACCCCAGGAAAAAGGGGCTAAATAAAATCGAGAAGGCAATAAAACCAAAGGCCATGGCAATATAAATCCCAAGGGTGAGGCATTTAAATGAGCGCCTCTGCATCGTTGCTAAGTGCCTGAATATCTCCCCCAAGCCGATTGCCGCAATTAAGCTGGCGAGGAGGTAAAAGTAATTGAGAAAGATACTCGCAGTGATGCTGCTAACAATGACGATGTATGTCAAAAACTTTAGCCAACGTTGCTGACGGGTAGTGGCATCGACTTTGCGGTTGGCGAAATATAAGCCGACGCTGCCCAGGCAAAGAAAGAGGGTGATATCGGTCAAAATGGGATGCATGATGGTGGGAGATATGATGATGGGAGACATTACAGCTGACCCTCCCGGAGGACCCAAATCAAGCCTTTGACATCTGTCTGAGGTTCACGCAGCAGGCAGACAATCAGGATCTCTTCTAGACAAGAGACGATCCCCCATCCGATTGCGAGATAGTATAGCCAGCCCCAAAAGCCAAACCAGAGCAACCCCATCATGCAAGCTCCCTGAAGATAGGCGGTAATTTTGAAGCTATAGGTGTGTAGTCCAACAATGTGGCGAAATTTTATCAGCATGGTCAGATAGAGGGCGAGCCATGCGATCGCAAACACCCCGACCCAAAGACTATGGGGTGCAATGGCCTGCCATCTTAAGCTGCAAATCGCCCAGAACCCTGCAATATAAGTGGCTGTATCTGCCCAGGAATCTAATCTTGCACCCAGCTCACTTTCCAGGTGAAAGGTTCGTGCGATCCAGCCATCTAGAATATCGGTGATTAAACTCACGGAGAAAAGCAGGGCAAAGAGTGGGGTATATCTGCCCAAAATCAAAAATATGAGCACCGGAAACACGAGCAATCGATAAATTGACAGAATGTTTGGAAGGGTCCAAATGATTTTGTTTGCGGTCATAAACCCTCAGTCAGCTAAAAATCTGTTGTGACAAAGCTTCAAAGGCAGATAACTGAAATCAGCCATGACAAGAGTTGCCCCAATGCTTGGGGCTCTCTGGCAAGGGCAAATTTCAAGTCTGACTTTGAAGATCTAATCCGATAGTATTGCTTGCCAAAGAAAAAGGCAGTCCATTTTTTTTGATTTAAATCAAAACGGTCGAGCCTTTTGATTTAAATCAAATTCCAAGCCAAACGGGCTTTTAAGCTACGTGCCTTCCTGGGTAGGTTGCCCATCCTCAATCTGATAGTCGCCCGATTCTAGACTGGAGACATACCCTTCTAAAAGCGTTTCAAAAGAGTTAGCAACGACCTTATCGTTGAGATGAATGAGATTACGCCTCCTGAGAGTGTTCATGCGCTTGATTTAGGCGCATTGAGGGCTCGCAACATTACCTTCTGGTCGGGCTGGCAGGGCGATGCATTAGTCGGATGTGGAGTACTGAAAGAACTCGATGCCAGCAGTGGTGAAATCAAATCAATGCGTACGGCCAAGACTCATCGGGGTCGGGGCATCGCTTCCAGGATGCTAGAACACATTATCCAAGTAGCCGAACGGCGGGCTTACAACTGCCTCTATCTAAAAACCGGTGCGATGCCTGAGTTTGCCCCAGCTCGAGCCTTGTACACCCGATATGGGCTCGAGTACCGAGGCCCCTTTACTAATTACACTAGAGCCGCACACAACATTAATGTAAGCTCATCTCCGATTGAACAAATCTGGCGATGGCTCTGATGTAGGAGCCTTCTCTGGGGGCATAGATCCTGACGTGATCGCCTTCAGGAATCAAAAAAAGCGATTTTGGCTCAGGGGCTGACTGATAGAGCTTTTGTCCCAACTCAACCGGCACCACCGAATCGGCTGTCCCATGCAAAACCAATAAGGGCACCTTCAAATCACCGATCTTGCTGATCGAGTCAAATCGCTGATGTAGCAGACGCTCTATTGGAAACAAACGATAAAATACATCAGCCTGAATCGAATCGGCCA
>JBCCRZ010000423.1:0-5675 GCA_039200855.1 Cyanobacteria bacterium P01_D01_bin.44
AAAATTAATGCTGAGGGGGGTGGCGATGAGATACACTCTGTTTTCGGGGAAGGCATCGTGGAAAACCGTCAGAATTATTATTGCATAACGATTTTGACCCATTTTGTACCTTCCTCATTTTTTCTTTGTGAGAAATCCGGGCTAATACATTCGTAAGTTCATCAACCCTCTCATGATTCAGCAGATTAAATATTTCTTTAAGAAATAATGCATACGGTTCAAAGTTTTGCAGAGTATTGGTTATACCTAACTATAAAGCTCATCAACGATATGCCTTTAGAGGGCAACGCTTAAATTATTATTGTCGTTATCTAAGTACAGCCTCAGCAGCATCATTTCCTGAATCCACTTCACTGACTTAAAGCTATGCATAGGTTTACAAATTACAAGTTCGAGATCATTTTACTTTTATGTAGTATCGGTTTGATAGGAGTCGTCTTTTTAGGGATTTCAGAATTTGTGCAGCCGGGGCTTTTTAGCAGTAACGTTGAACGAACTTCAAACCAGGCGCAATCTAACCCAAAACCCTCTCTAGAAAATCGTCTTAGCGATGGCACAAGAAGCTTACTGCCAGAGCCTTCACAACTTAAACAGCAAGGGATATCGGCCTATTCAAGGGGTAACTACGCACAGGCAGTGACCGCTTTTGAAGCTGCATTAAAAGCAGATAGAAATGACCCTGAGACGTTTATTTATCTGAACAACGCCCGGATTGCCGACAGGGATCACCATACCCTTGCGGTGATTGCCCCCGTGGGTGAGGTGGGTGAAATTGGGTTAGAAATCTTACGAGGGGCTGGGCAAGCCCAGCAAGATCTCAATCGGTTAGCTGATACCGAGAGTGTGCCCATCAAAATTTTGATTGTCAATGATGATAATGATGCAGACATTGCCCAATTGCTGGCTCAATCTCTGGTTAACCAGCCAGACGTATTGGGTGTCCTGGGGCACTACAGTAGTGGGGTAACGCTGGCTGCAGCCCCAATCTACAATCGGGGTAAGCTACCCATGATGTCAGCCATTAGTACTTCGGTTCAACTGTCGGGGTTGAGTCCCTATGTGTTTCGGACAGTCCCCAGTGACAGTTTTGCCGCAGCTACTTTGGCTCGCTACATGCTCAAAGATCTAGGATCCCAAAAAGCCGTTCTTTACTATGACTCAAATAGTGCCTACAGCCTCTCACTAAAGAGCGAATTCTCGACCTCGGTCTTTAGTGATGGCGGCGAGGTGATTACAGAGTATGACCTAGCAGCTCCGCAATTTAATGCTAGGAAACAGATCGAAACGGCTAAAGAACAAGGCGCAGATGTCATTATGCTCGCCTCTAGTACAGACACCCTAAAGCCTTCACTAGAGGTGATTGCTGCAGCGCAGCAACAGTTTCCTTTACTGGGTGGCGATGATCTCTATCATCCAGAAATTTTGAAAGAGGGGGGAGAAAATGCTGAAGGATTAGTCGTGGCAGTCCCTTGGCATGTTTTGTCAGATGCTGATTCTGAGTTTGTGCAAGCCTCTCGGCAGCTTTGGGGCGGAGACGTAAGTTGGCGTACTGCCATGGCCTACGATGCTTTTGTCGCATTGGGGTTAGCCCGCGAACAAGCGCCTAGTCGGGAGGGCATTCAGGCGACTTTAGCCGAAACTAATTTTTCGGTACAAGGGGCTACCGGGGAAGTTCATTTTTTGCCTTCAGGCGACCGTAATCGGGCTGCTCAGTTAGTTCAAATTCAATCCGGACAACGTTCGAGCTTTGGATTTGACTTTATCCCCCTTGATTAAAAAGCAAATAGACTTAGAAAGCATATGGACGGCAATCTTGATGATGGGGAGTTTTTAGTTTTTGACAGATGTCTCATCGGGAAGAGCCTAATTTCATAGAACTTCGCTACTGTAGGAGTTATAGCTTTTGCGAAGCTGATTATGGAAAATGCTCATCCGCCTGAGCCGCCTCTTGATCCACGAATCCCACAACCTTACAATCCATACAATCCATCCGATCATCCGCCAGTAGATAAGCAGGTTAAGGCACACCCTGGTCAGTCGATGGGGGGCGGCCTGTCCGTCGTTCAATACTGGGCAAAACATACCCTCGCCCCTGAAGGCCCGCAGGTTTGGAAAACACTGCTTCACAAAAGTGCCTGTCTGTCTTGCGCCTGGGGCACGGGCGGTCAAAAGGGCGGCTTCACCAACGAAATCGGTGAGCACGTGCAGCGCTGTATGAAAAGCGTGGAGTCCATTGTCGCTGAGCTACAGCCGCCGGTCAAACCCCACTTTTTTGAGCAGCACTCGCTCGAAGCCCTGCAAAAACTGACCTCCATGGAGGCAGACAGATTGGGACGATTGAGTTTCCCGGCGATCTTGCGGGCGGGGTCATCGCACTATGAGCGCCTTAGCTGGGATGAGGTGTATGACCTGGCCGCAGTCGCTTTTAGAAAACCGCCGGAGCGGGTCGCGTCCTATAGCTCTGGACGATCTTCCAATGAGGCGGCCTATTTACTGCAGCTGATGATGCGATCGCTAGGCTCCAATAACCTGGCAGACTGCTCCGATCTGTGTCATCGACCTTCGACCGAGGGGCTGAGTCAGGTCTTTGGCTCGGGCACTTCTACCGTCAGTTTAGAGAGTCTACAGCAGTCAGATTGTGTAGTGCTGGTGGGGTCCAACGCACCTGCCAACCACCCCCGCTTGATGAATGAGTTGATTAAATTGCGCGATCGCAACGGCACCGTCATCGTCATCAACCCCGTCCGCGAAATCGGGCTGGTTAAATTTGGCTCCCCGTCCTTCCCTGTCAAGTCGCTCATTCCCGGCTCTGACATTGCCAACTTATTTCTCCAGCCTATGCCTGGCAGCGACCTGGCCCTGTTTGTCGGCATCCAAAAATCTTTAATAGACCGCAATCTCGTCAACTATGCTTTCTTAAAGGCCCATGCAGACGGATGGGAAGCCATCGTCAGGCAGGCGAATGCCACCCCCTGGACGCTGATCGTTGAGACTTGCGGCATCCCCAAAGCCGACATCGAAGCCGCCGCCACCCTGATTAGCCAGGCCAAAAGTACGGTTTTCGCCTGGGCCATGGGCATTACTCAACAGGCCAACGGCGTTGATAATGTCTGCGGCATTGTCAATACGGCTCTACTCACCGGCAACGTCGGCAAGCTGGGGGCCGGAGTGATGCCCATTCGCGGCCATTCAAACGTGCAGGGGTTTGGCTCGATGGGCGTTAAGAATGAACTCAAACCCGCCCTGCAAAAAGCCCTGGAGAAACTGCTGGGCCGCTCCCTCAACCGTGAGCCGGGATACCATGCCCGCGCCTTGATCGAAGCCGCTGATACGGGCAACGTTGATACGCTGCTGTGCCTGGGTGGCAATCTGTATGCCGCCAACCCTGACCTGACCCAAGCTAAACGAGCCCTTAGTCAGATTGACACCATTATTTATTTAGCCACCAAGCCAAATCTCGGCCACTTCCACGGGCTGGCTCGACAAAATACGCTGATCCTCCCTGTCTTTAACCGCTTTGAGACCCCCCACAAAACCACCGTCGAGTCCGGCAATAATTTTGTGCGGCTAAATGACGAAGGCAAAACCCATCTCAAAGAGGCCGATCTGGTGGCCGAAGTCCACTTCTTGACTGAGCTGGCCCACAGGCTGCACGGATCTTCCCCTATCGACTGGCGTAAGCTCCAAGACACCCGCTACATTCGTCAGCTGATTGCAGAAACCATTCCGGGCTATCAGAAAATTGGCCAAATTGACGACACCCGTGAAGAGTTCACCATTGCTGGGCGTATTCTCACCACCCCGAAATTTGCCACCCCCTCTGGCAAAGCCCAGATGCAGCTGACGCCGCTCCCTAAGCTAACCCTGCCAACGCCTGAACACTTTAAAGAAAGAGATACCCAAGGAATCGTCCTGGCGCTGATCACCGGGCGTAGCTACACCCAGCACAACACCGTCGTCTATCGCACCGCTGACAAATATCGCGGCATGCCCCACCGCCACTGCATTTTGATGCATCCTGAGGATGTGGCTAGCGCTGGTCTCGCCAATCGCCAGCGGGTCACCGTTCAGGGTGAAGCAGGCAAGCTCGACGATATCGAAATCATCTGCGGCGCAGTGCGGCGCGGGGCAGCATTAATGTTTTACCCCGAAGCCAATGTCTTAATGAAGGGGCACACCGACCCCAAATCTCACACCCCCGCTTACAAGCGAGTCCCTGTGATGGTTTTCGGGTAAAATATAAAAGCTTTACAAGTCCTCATAAAGGCTCCATGAAGCTTCGCCAGAGTTCCGGATAATTTACAGCTCGTTAGTAATCAGAAATACAAACGCAACAGTTAACATCGCTGACCTCTAGTCGGCTTAAAGCGAAGTGCTCGTATCCATAAATTCAGGAAAAGTAAGACTTTGAAGCCTTGAGCGAGTTTGTCGATTTAGCGAGGGCTCAGATGGGTAAACAGGTTCAAGCGGCTGAGGGGATATGCTCTCCACCTGTTGATAACTGTTTCTATATTGTTTGTTGCCAGATTTTTTTGTTTTCATATTGTATGAAATCCCTTGACCAGGGTTACCGTGAGTTCTTGACAGCCTCTGTAAGACTGTCCCAAATCCAGTTTGCTCACTAGCGGTAAGCAGCCTGGTGGTTTGTACTGCATGGGTCCCTGTAGACAGGACAATAAGTCGGTCCCCCCGCTGGCTTACTACAGCTGCCTCTCCACCTGATAATTCTTCAGATTCTTGATCTTTATCTCTCAGATGTCTTGAGATATTTAAACCCACAAATCATATGATTAAACCGTTAAAGCTTTCTCTTAGTTCTGTTGTGACAGCAATTCCAGAGCACGTCTGTTCTGATCTGAATGGCGAGATTGTTATTCTCAATCTGAAATCTGGCACTTATTTTGGCTTAAATGAGACTGGGGCACTGGTGTGGAATTTGATTAAAAATCCTAAGACCGTTGACCAGTTGAGAACTGCGATCCTGGATGAGTATGAGGTTGAAGACGAGGTTTGCGATCGCGACCTCACAGCCCTACTCCAAGCCTTAGTAGAACAAAACTTGATTGAGGTAACCAATGCAGAGGCAACTCAAACCGTTGACTAAGCTCAAGCGACGGTGGCGAGATCTCCCTTTGTTAATGATCACCTTCATATTGCTGAGTGTCATCCGGCTAGGGTTATGGCTGTTACCGTTTCGCCTATTGTGCAAAGTGCTCATACCCAGTGGCCAATCCAATGTCCCCCCGTCCGTCTCTCGCGGGCCCGAAACCACTTTAGCCCCATCACCATCAGATGCCTTAGGCAAAAGTCCTCAGCCCCACTCTCACCAGCCCAACACCCAATTTCGTCGGATCGCCAAAATTGTTTGGGCGATCAACCTCGCCAGCCGCTATATGCCAGGGGGGGTTAAATGCCTGGCTCGGGCCCTCACGACCCAAGTCTTGATGAACTGGCATCAATATGAGTCTGAGATGCAGATTGGCGTAGATCAAACGCCCGAAGGCGGATTTAGGGCCCATGCCTGGATTGAGTATCAAGGACATGTCATTGTCGGCAACCTCAAAGATCTTTCCGATTTCACAACATTGTTGGCTTATCGAGGCATTGAACCATGAGTGGCATCGTCGGAATCGTTTCTCTTGAGGGCCATGTCGTCAGTCAAACTGATTTAACCG
>JBCCRZ010000424.1:0-5674 GCA_039200855.1 Cyanobacteria bacterium P01_D01_bin.44
CAGCGTTTTTAGAAACTCATTTACAAAGAACGGGTTACCACCGGTTTTGGCCCTGACTAGCTTAGCTAAGGGAACCACTGCCTGGGCATCGCACCGGAAGGTATCTGCCAGCAGCGCCTGGACATTGCTGACGCTCAACGGAGTGAGGGCAATGTGGGTTTGCTCAACGCCATCCTCCCGCAGCGACTTTAGGATCATCGTCAACGGATGGGTCAGATTGACTTCGTTGTCTCGATATGCCCCGATGAGCAGTTGCGATCGCGCAGATGTCTCCGCGTCGGTTTGTACCTCTCGATCGCTCAGTATCAGCTGGATTAACTGTAGACTGGCCGCATCTGCCCACTGCAAATCATCTAAAAAAATCACCAGGGGGTGGTCTGGATCGCCAAACACCCTGACAAATCGCTGAAACACCAAGTTAAAGCGATTGCGTGCCTCCATCGGCCCCAGTTTAGGCACAGGGGGCTGGGGGCCCATAATCAGCGCCAGATCAGGAATCACATCAATAATCACCTGCCCACTATTTCCCAGCGCCTGGGTTAGCTTAGTTTGCCACGCTTGCAGTTGCGTCTGACTTTCGCTCAACAACAATCGCACCAAATCACTCAACGCATCCACCACCGCCGCATAGGGAGTATTGCGCTGGAGCTGATTAAACTTTCCTGAGATAAAGTAGCCTTTTCTCTCAGTAATAGGTTTGTAAATTTCCCGCACCAGCATCGATTTCCCGATACCAGAGTGGCCAGTCACCAGCATCAGTTCGGGAGTTCCCCCTTTGGCAACCCGGTCAAAGGCGCTCAGCAGGGTTTTAATAGCCGCCGCCCGACCATATAGTTTTTGAGGAATCCGAAGCTGGGTCGGGTAGTCCTGAGCCCCCAGAGAGAAGTTTTGAACAGGACGCCCAGCTTCTATCGCTTGAAGACAGCGCTCCAGATCGGCCTGAAGCCCACGGGCGCTTTGGTAGCGATCTTCTGCGTTCTTGCTGAGCAGCTTAAGGACAATATCTGACACAACCGGCGGTAGGCCAGGGCGTTTGTCCCTCAAGGAGGGGGGCTTTTGGGCCAGATGTTGATGCACCAACTCTAGCGAGTCGTCGGTCTGAAAGGGCACCGTCTGGGTTAACAGCTCATAAAACGTCACCCCCAGGGAGTAAAAGTCAGTGCGGTAGTCTAGCAGGCGGTTCATTCGCCCAGTTTGTTCTGGAGAAATATAGGCTAGCGTACCTTCCAAAACGTTGGGACTTTTTAGACGGGTACTGGTTTGGGCAAATCGGGTAGCCAGTCCGAAGTCAATAATTTTCAACTGCCCGGTCGCAGGGTTAAAAACAATATTGGCAGGGTTAATGTCTTTATGAATCACCTGTGCCCGATGGATCTGATCCAGCGCACGAGTAATTTTGATGGCAAGCCTCAAAAAATCACCTGGCTGTAGAAAAACATCCTGAAAGAGGTTCCGCAGAGAGTCACCGCCAAAATCCTCCAAAACCATCACCAGGGTCTTTTCGCAGGGTTCTAGCGCATAGGCTTGAATAATAGAGTCCGAAGATTGGGCCGCCGCCGCCAGATATTGGACAATGGCATATTCCTGACGGAACCGGGCCAGGGCAGCTTGAGACGGATAGTCCTGCTTAAGCTGCTTAAGGATGACGGAGCTTTGATGAGTGCTTGCGGCAGCTTTGTCGCCAGGCAAAACTTTAGTATCAGCCAACGTCGTTGCCCGATAGACTAAAGACTGTGTACTTTCATATAGCACACCCTGGATGTGATAGCCCGGCAGGTTGAGCATGGATCGACGAATTCATCGGCGATTGAATACTAGACAAGACCCAGTTTAGCTTGTCAAAAAATTGACACCTGCGCAAGTTAAGCCGCTAAAGTCGTAAGTATTCGTTTGTAAAGGCATCCAGCTCAAGGTGGGAAACCCAGGTTAGGGAGGAACCCAGACATTGAACCCAGACATTAAAGGTTAGAGGAGGACTGAATTTCACTGATGAGCCATTCGAATGGCTTGAGTTCCCGAATCGAATTCACGGTAAGAAAAAACCCGACAAATTGCTGGGTTTAGATCGAGATTAAAAGCCCCTATGATCTCAAGCCTGAGTTTGTGATCTCAAGCCTGAATTTGTAAAGGAGAAACTGTCGTTGAATTATTGCAGGTGGAGTTCAATGATACGTCCGTTTGTTGGCTGGACTGGACGAGCATTGACCGGATAGAGACGCTCAAATGCCGCTATTTGCTCTTCAGACACCTGGATGGGCTCTACCAGAATATTCCACCGCACAGCTTCACTGCAGGGCGGGGTTGTCAGTGAGCCCGCATAGCTATAATAGCTAACCCCCCCAGGCAACAAATCAGCCGCATTGATGGTCACGTCTTCAACCGCCTTGGTTTCTGCCTCTTCAGGGATATGTGCCCAAATCGTATCAATCACAGGGTGGGCTACCCCCGCTTCCAGCATGACACCGACAACGGCTAACTCGCCTGCTGCGTTGCGATGCACGAGGTGCAACTCCATCGCTGCGGCCTGGCCTGAGGTGGTGTGTTCACTGGGCGTATGAAAATGAAACTGTAGCAGGTTATACTCATCGCCGTTGATGCTGACGGTACTGCCCTCAGCATAATTGACCTGAATCGTGTGACCATTATTCACCACCTGCAAGGGCACTGGGTTGTAATCAAAAACAATCTCTGCTGGGGTACCGGCAACGACATCGTCAATATCGATGGGGGATTGATCTCTGCCCACTTCACACAGGGCAAAGTCATGGCCTAAGCGCCCCCACTGGGTAGGATTGGTTGCCCCGCCATAGGACCAGTGGGGCATGTCGCTGCCCGCCAGGGCTGGCGCAGACACTGCGATTAAAATCCCTAAGCTGAACAAGGCAAAAGACGCAGATTTTCGAGCAATCCAATTAAACGGGTTACTAGCCATTTGTAGAGCCTCCAATGATGTTTTGTTCTGAGTCTGATGACTTGAGTCGTCCATTTTGTGTATGTCCCTACTATGGCGGGATTCTACGGCAGAAAAAATCCTGAAAAGTTCAGGTTTATTCAGATAAAAGTTCAGGTTTATCCAGATATGTGTATAACCAAAGCATCGAACCAGTAGAAGGGATTCTGAAAACAGGTGATGATGTATAAGATAGGGAAGATTGTCCGACATCCGTTTCTTTATGCCCAAATGGTTTAACACAGCTGGCCCTTGCAAAGCAGACATTCACTATATGCTCTCTCCCCTGGCACGGCTCCCCCAGCTTGACCGACTGATTGAGCAACAGGGCTACTTTGTTATCCACGCGCCTCGACAAACGGGTAAAACCACGACCATGCTGTCCCTAGCGCAGCGGCTAACCGCCAGTGGCAAATACACCGCTGTCATGGTATCAGCAGAGGTCGGTGCGGCTTTTCCCCACGATCCAGGGGCCGCCGAAAAAGCAATCCTCGATGCCTGGCAAGATGATGCCCCCTTCTGGCTGCCGCCAGAGCTTCAGCCACCGCCCTGGCCAGCGTCCCCACCGGGACGGCAAATCGGCGCAGCCCTGAGTGCCTGGGCACAACAGTCTCTCCGTCCATTGGTCGTCTTCATTGATGAAATTGACGCCCTCAAAGATCAAACACTGATTTCGGTCCTGCGCCAGCTGAGAAATGGATATCCCAAACGCCCTGGTCGGTTTCCCCATGCCCTGGCTTTAATCGGAGTCCGGGATGTGCGGGACTACAAAGTCGCCTCGGGTGGTAGCAATCGCCTGAATACAGCCAGCCCCTTCAATATCAAAATAGAATCCCTGACGCTGAGCAACTTTACGCAAGCAGAGGTTGCCGAGTTATATGGCCAGCACACGGCTGCAACAGGCCAAGCCTTTAACCCAGAAGCAATCCAGCAGGCATTTGAGTTAACCCAGGGTCAGCCCTGGCTGGTCAACGCACTGGCTCGACAAATGGTAGAAATCTTAGTCCCCGATCCACAACAAGCCATTGAAGTTGAGCATGTCCATCAGGCCAAAGAAATTTTGATCCAGCGGCAGGATACCCATTTAGATAGTCTGTCCAGCCTTCTAAGGGAGGATCGAGTCCGAGCCGTCATTGAGCCGATGCTAGCAGGACAAGAGTTAGGGGATATTCCTAATGATGATCGGCAGTTTCTGATTGATTTGGGATTAATAATGCGCAGATCAACTGGGGGAATCACTTTAGCAAATCCAATTTACCGAGAAGTATTACCCAGGGTGTTAGCGAGTGGTGCACAAGATAGTTTACCCACCATCCACCCTAGTTGGCTGACGCCTGAGGGCAAGCTGGATCCTACGCGGCTCCTGGAGGCATTTCTACAGTTTTGGCGACAGCATGGGCAACCGTTACTAAAAAGTGCGCCTTATCACGAAATCGCACCTCACCTGGTGATGATGGCATTTTTGCATCGGGTGGTGAATGGGGGCGGCACCCTTGAACGAGAATATGCGATTGGCTCTGACCGAATGGATCTCTGTTTACGTTACGGAGAGGTGACCCTCGGGATAGAGTTGAAAGTGTGGCGCGAGGGCCGACCGGATCCACTCAAGGCTGGCCTGAAGCAGTTAGATCGCTATCTCACAGGCTTAGCACTTGAGACTGGCTGGCTCGTGATCTTTGACCAGCGTTCAGGGTTACCCCCCATTGCAGATCGCACCAACACAGAATCTGCCAAGACGCCCTGCGATCGCACCATTGTTGTCATTCGAGGATAACTGCCCAGTGCCTGACAAAGTGCTGCGCTATGATGGCCAGACCGGGAGCTTGATTGACGATGCGTTTATTCCCTCCTTAGCCGGTGGCCCAGATGGGCTTTTGCCTAGACATGGGAGCCATGGCGAGACGATTTAGCCTTTGGAATTAGGCTAACAGGGGAAACAGGAACCGCCTGGTCGAAGAGGATTGTCATGCCGTTGAGGAGCACAGTCGTATCTGAGTCATTGGCTGAATCTAGGTTGGCTGAGTCTAGGTCAGCTGAGTCTAGATCGTCGTCTAAGTCATCAGCATCTAGGGCATAACCATAGGTGTAAGCATCGTAAGTCATAATCTCTAACCGGATGAATGGACATTCAATCGTTGTGGGCAATGGCTGCTAAGCAGGGTAGGTACTTTAGGATTTTCTGCGTTTGAGTTTTGTCTGGATTTTTGTGCGTAGGGTTCTTGCTTGTTCGTGGGTGGGGTCTAGGTCTAGGGCCTGGTTGAGGCGCTTGAGGGCAGGTTTGAGCTGGCGCAGATGATAGTGACACAGGGCCATTTTAGTAAGCATAGCTGGATCAGGTCCCACCTGGTCAAGGGCATGATGGAAATACTCTAGGGCTTTGGGATAGTACTCGATCTCATAGAGTAGACTACCCAGATAACCGGCCAGGTTGCGTTGCTCGCCGATGGGATAGTGGGTGGCCCATAGCTGTCGGGTAGCATCGTAAAGTTCGGCGCGGAGATTGTCTGGAACTGAGGCTAATTTTAGTTGAAGGGCGGGGTAGCTGTCGAGGAAAATTTTACTATCCCATCCGCTCAGGCGTAGATAGGACAGTAGTTGTTGTAAGGTGAAGTCGTCAAAGTGATGTTCAACAGCTTTTTTGAGGGTATAAAAGTCATCGGGGCCATGGTTGGCAATTGACTCGTCATAGGCGAGGCGAGTGCTGCTGTAGCTATTGGGAGGATG
>JBCCRZ010000425.1:0-5673 GCA_039200855.1 Cyanobacteria bacterium P01_D01_bin.44
CTCTCTGTCTCACTTTTAGGGGTATACTTAGATTTTGCTGTTAATTTTGTTAAATCATCTGGGTTAGACACAAAGATCCCTCACCTATTGCTTTGTTGACGTCCAAACGGGTTTCCCCGTAGAGACTGCTTGTTCGATAATGTCGGCAGCCCGATTCACCCCTCCAGAACGGTGAATTGCCTCTTGTAGCCTCAAAGCATTTTTGTGGTAAGAATCTTCGGTGAAAACTCGTGCGATCGCGCTTCGTAGATTCTCTGCAGTCAGTTGGTTCAAAGGGATGACCTCCCCTGTTCCAGTCCAAGCGATGCGCGCCGCCACCCCAGGTTGATCGTTGGTAATGGGAATAGCTACCAGAGGCACTCCATTACTCAAGGATTCTAAAGTCGTGTTTAGTCCGGCGTGAGTTATGGTTAGGCTTGCTTTTTGCAATAGCTCCAACTGGGGTGCGTAGCTGACAACAATGGGGTTGCCAGATAATTTTGGCAAAGCGTCTGGATCAGCCTTCCTACCCAAAGCGATGACTAATTGCGCATCTAATCCTACACAAGCTTCTGCAATTCTCTGGAAAATCCAAAGCAGTTGATTTTGTACAGTTCCCATCGAAGTATAAATGAGGGGTTGTCCACTTAGCCTCTCATAGGGAAAAGATACCGTTTCTTGACTGAATGGATTGTTGTAGGGACCTGTGAAATGAAAAACCGATGGGAGTTCTTTTCTAGGAAATTCAAACTCTACAGGCTGTTGACTCAGTTGAGCCAATTGAGAGTAGTATTTATTATGATTATGATAGAGAGGTAGGTTCCACTGTTGGCGGTAACCATTAATAACTTGCCACAGGGGTTTCCAGATATGATTAAGCAGTAGATACCCCAGCCTATTGCGTAGAAGTCCCTGCCATGAAGCGTCATACTTCCAGGCGGTGATATAGGGTGGAACGCTGATTTCCTGATTCAGGATTACAGCACAGCACACACTCACAAACGGAATGTCTAAATATTCAGCAACTGTTCCTCCCTGTGGAGTGGCTTGGTCTACTAATAACGCCTCTATACCTGCTGCTTGAATTGCTTTAGGAGCGTCTCGAAGGTACATCTTGGCCTCATTGCAAAGCCAATTTATGGTGTATTGCGACGCCTTAAATCCCTTCAGATTACCGAGTTGGACAAATAATGCTTGGGTGGCTCCCTTCGGAAAATCAGATTTGCCAATCACCTGTAATTCTAATCCTGCAGCTAGAACGTTTGGGTGGGCGTCTTCAATTCCCACTACGGTGACGCGGTGCCCCCGTTTTTGAAGCTCATACCCTAAGGTAGCCATAGAGGTAAGATGGCTAGCAGAAACAGGGCAAATAATTCCAAAGTGAGTCATACAAAATTTCTCAGCAGAGGACAATTGTAATTCAGTTTATGACTATGCTTTGGGGGAAGCGTACTATATTTATAGTTCTTTTTATTGCTCTTACTTAGCGCTTGGCACCCAGGGAAATCAATGTGCCTTTCTGAGCTTTGGTCAAGCCACTAGCGCCTGCAATATTCATCCCTTCGTAGGGTTCTTGAAGGCGTAACGCCTTCAGCGTTTGCCCAGTTTCCATATCCCAGAATCGAATTGTCTTATCTAGGCTGCTGCTGGCAAGGGTCTGTCCATCTGGTGTAAAGGCAAGCCCTCTGACAAAAGAGCTGTGCCCTTCTAAGGTGCGTATACATTGTCCAGTAGAAACTTGCCAAAATCGAATGGTGGTATCGACACTGGCGCTCACAATAATATCTCCGTCTGGGCTGAAGAGCAGACCCAAAACTTCGTCAGTATGCCCCTGAAAGGTTTGTATCAATTGACCATTGGAGAGATCCCAAAGCTTGATTTGATTATCATCACCGCCACTCGCCAGTCGTTGACCATCGGGGTGGAAGGCGAGGGTCATGATTTTACTAATGGGATCTGTAATGGTGAGACAACGCTCGCCTGTCTCGACATCCCAGAGCTTGATCGTTTTATCATCACTACCACTGGCCAGTGTTTGACCATCGGGGCTGAAGGCGATGGCCCAAACCCAATTGCTATCACTGTGGACTTTGATACATCGAATACCGTCCCCAGTGGCTGCATCCCAAAGATGGACCTTTCCACTGTGACCACTGCTCGCGAGCCACTGTCCATTTGGGCTAAATGCTACAGCCGAAACCACCTCCATGGCATGGCTATGAAGCGTCTTTTGACACTGCCCAGTCTTAATATCCCAGAGCTTGATGGTTTTGTCATCGCTACCGCTGGCTAAGACTTGCCCATTTGGACTAAAGGCAACCGTCTCAATCACATTACGGTGCCCCTCCAAAGTTGCAATTTGCTGTCCGCTATGAATATCCCAAAGCCTGACAAATTTATCTAAGCCGCAGCTGGCAAGCCATTTTCCATCGGGAGATATAGCAATAGACCAGATCAGGTTGCTGTAGCCGCGCCAGTTTCTGAGACATTTTCCCGTCTCGATATCCCACAGGTTTAATCGCTGATCATCGCCACCCGTGGCTAGCCGGTTTTCATAGGGGGCGAAAGCGAGAGTACGGATACCCAGAATATTTCCCTTCAATGTTTTCAGCAGCTTACCCGTTTGGGCGCTCCATAATTTTGCCGTGCGGTCAAAGCTTCCACTGGCGATAATTTGGCCATCGTTATTAAAGGCCGTTGAATAGACGTCTTGAGTATGACCTGTGAGAGTATTTAAACAGTCTCCTGTCTGAACATTCCATACTTTTACAGTGCTGTCTGCGCTGCCGCTGACCAACGTCTCCCCGTTAGGATGAAAGTTGACCGTGAGGACAGAATTTTGATGGCCGCTCAGAATTTGGCGACACTCTCCAGTAGTGACGTTCCACACTCGGACTGTGCTATCGAATGAGCCACTGGCTAGGATGTTTTCCTGTGGGTGAAAGGCAATGGACCAGACCCACGCGGTGTGTCCTTCTAGAACTTGGCAGTCTCCAGTTTGAATATTCCACAATCTGATCGTATTGTTATCACCGCCACTGGCCACCGTCTGACCATCCGGGCTGACCGCCACTGTCCAAAACCACTGTTCTTGCCCCATCAGTGTTTTCAAGCAGTTGCCTGTCTGGATATCCCAAAGTCTCACCGTGCTATCCATACTGCTGCTGGCCAACAATTTGCCATCTTGGCTAAACGAGATGCCTGTTATGGTTCCCGTTTTATGGCCTTTTAGATGTGCATAGGGTTGTTCATCTTTCAAACGAAACAGCCGAATCCCTCCAATGGAGTCTCCCATGGCCAATAGATTTTGATGGGGCCCAAAGGCGATTGAATGGACATTGCCAAAGTTTTGAGTAAAGCTAGACCGAGCAAACTGGCAGGCCGCAAAGTTGACATCATGCAAACTAACCCCCTGAAGATTGGCTTGCCAAATGGCCAGGGTGGAAAAATCGTAGCCGCTGAGGTCTAGCCCACTATAGCGCATCAGATTGAGCAGGTTGCCTGCGGCGTAGCCTGGTCGCTTTTGATAAGTTTGCTGTAAATTTGAAAGAATTTGAGCTAGCTGACTCTCTAGACAACTCTTATTTTCTAAGCCGAGTGTTTGCGTAACTTGCCCAATAATGGGCCGAAGAATCAGACGAATTTGACTCTCTTTAACATAATCTTTTGCCGAGGCTTTGATCAAGGCATAGCGATTAAACAAGTTCAAATTGCTAGTTTGTAGTTCCTGGTAGATTTCTTTGACGAAGCGATCGCTCATGTATTCGATCAAGACAGGCTGTAGCGTAAATCGTCTGTTACTTTTCTCGACAGGAATATGTCTTTCTAAAGTCTCTAGCGTCTCTGGAATCCGTTTTTGGGCGAATGGTGACAGGATATCTTCTCTAAGTTCTGAAATCGAGACTGCTTCTCGATTAATTGCCAACCAGTACATAATTTCTTTTTCGGCCTCAGAAAATCGCTCAAAATGCCAGGCTAGCAGGTCGCGAATTTTACCAAAGACTCTTAGATCCTGTGCTAAGAAAGCAGCGAGGTTGCCATCAAACAGTTTCAGGATGTGTCTCGCTGCAACTTCTAAGGCAAGGGGATTACCATTGTAGAAAGCAATCAAGGCTTCCCACTCTTCTTCAGTTCCTTGAAAGCTTGCATCGTAGGCATCTCCAATGTCTTGGAAGATGGCTCTTCCGGCGGCAATGTCTAATCCTCTTAGTTCAAGCGATCGCACTGGCTGTAACCCTTCCATGTCTTCAATCTCTTGGGGTTTCTCCCGGCTGGTCAATAACAGACAGCTCTGATGCTCCGTTTCGCCAATTCGTCTAAAAAAGTCGCCATATCCCTCATATCCGGGTCGATAGACTCCGATACGAGCTTCTGACAGCGGTGTTTCACCGACGCTGCCCTGCAAGATGGATTCTGCATTATCCAAAATCAGCAAACAGCGGTGCTGCTTTAACTGCTGTAGCAACTGGGTCATCAAGCCGTCTGAGCTGGTTTCTAAAGGAATCGCCTGATTGTCTGAGACGAAGTCAACCAGCTCTGTCAGAAGGGCTTCCAACGGGGGTGCGCTCAGCAGCCGTCGCCAGATAAGACAGTCAAACTCACGCCCGACTCGACGAGCAAGCTGCAAAGATAAATCCGTTTTGCCGATACCGCCCCTGATTAAGCGAGTCTTACCAACGCCTGCAAGTCCCACAATGGTAACGAGTCGGCAATGGTCGTCGAGGAGCCACTGCTCTAGGGTTAAGAGTTCCTGTTCACGTCCGTGAAAAGTTGGCACGTCTGGTGCTTCGCCCCAATCTTCTCGCAGGGAGCTGGGAAAGTCAGTAATGTCTTCAGGGTTGATGGCGAGAACCTGACAAAAGGCAATGAAGCTGCGATCGCGAATGGCTATTCCTTGTAAAAACCGCTCCCAAGTTTGTGCACTACAGCCATAGGCATAGGGGCCTGACTCCTGCCAGTCGTTCTGGGGTTCAACCACTTTGCTCGCTTCTACTAGCCAGCGAGCGCTGCCGATTTTCCAGCCTTTTTGGGCAATGGCTTGTCTAATCTGAGTTAAACCGGGTTGAGAAGCCTTCAAAGACACCATGCATACCTTTCTTAAAACAGCAACCTCAATCAGCCTCAGTTTATCAAGGATCAAACTGAGGCTGGTAGGAAATATACAAGTCGGCAGTAGAGGTGTTAATTATGTAGGTATCCTCGCGCTAGAGGTTAGGCTCACAAATCTGCAAATTCTAAAATTAGGAGACAGTAGACATGTTGTCTATTTCCTCGCGATCCAGAATCTTTGTTGCAACTGCCTTCTCCTTTGGCTTGTTGCTGGGCTCGCCCAACAACGTCCGAGCTTTGCAAAGTGAGACAGCTCCAGAACCAATATCGACCTCAAGTAATTGGTGGTGGAATGATTGCTGTGCGACTATGTTGGTTGTAATTCTTGCTATCCTTATTGGTGTGCCACGCCTCAACCTTCGTTGCCTGAGGAGTTCTGAATTACACCTGTAATCCTGCGCATTCATGTATAGCAATACCCCGCACCGTAGCAGTGCGGGGTATTATGCATGACATAGGTAAGAAGGGACTGTCAACTTCTAAATTAGCAACGACCTTAAAAGTTGTTAGTTGGCCAGGCCATCTCGGTTGGATATAAGGGGAGATTGTGAGTCACTTGTCTGAGATGGGCTGACAGCTGACTAA
>JBCCRZ010000426.1:0-5663 GCA_039200855.1 Cyanobacteria bacterium P01_D01_bin.44
ACCATCTCCGGGGCATAGTTTTGGTAAAACGCGTTCAGGGCAGTAATACAGTCACTGCGGCGCTGTTGTTGGACCTCATCTAGGCCATCGAGCAGCAGTGAGAGTTGTTGCTCGTTGACCCAGGCTAATCCGATGGGTTTGGGGACCTGATACTTACTGTTGAGTTCGGCAATTAGCCAGTCTGAGATGGGCTCCCCTTGCCAGGATGAGAGGTTAAAGACAACCGGAATACGGATATAGCTGTCTTGCTGTGCCCTCAGGTGCAGCTCACGGGCTAGCATCAGCATCGTCGTGGTTTTACCCGAGCCGGGTTCGCCCAAAATCAGCAGGGTTCGCCCCTCGCCAATTTGATCAAAGATATCGATGATGCTCGTGCCCTCCGGCAGCAGTCGAGCAGGGTGTCCGTCGGCTGACCAGGTGATGTTCCAGGGAGGTGCGATCGCATCTGGCCTCTCTTCCATCCCCAGCGTCAGTAGTACCTGACCGTGTAGCGAATTTTCGAGCACACCCTGAATCCAGAAGCGTTTTACTTTATTGAGCAGGGCCTGGCGATTGCGGAAGGATTGTTGGGAGAGGGCGGTGGGGGGAGAGGGGGAAGACGGGGGGCAGGGGGGACGTGGAGTTGGGGGGAGGGGATTTTGGACTTCGTCGTGAGCGCTCAGTCGAACGATTTTGGATTTTGGATTTTGGAGGGTTTTCGGTAGGGGGAGAGGGTTGTCTGCCTGATTTATGGGCTGGTTTGTTGTTTGTATAAGATGGGGAGATAGGGTGAGATAGGGAGGGATTGCCGTCTCAGGGTTAACGGAGACTGTATTGGAAAGATTGTTGAGTTGGGCAAGAGCAGTTTGAGCTGTGGGGTAGCGATGGCGATGGTCGGAGTGGACGAGGGTGTTAATAAACTGGGCGAGGTGGGCATCTAAGTTTAGTCTTAGGGCTTGGCAGGTGATTTCTGCGCTGGGCGGGATCTGGGCGAGGAAGTCTTTGGGCAGGAGCCCGGTAAGGGCCGTCAGGGCAACGATGCCAGTGGCGTAGAGGTCACTGGCAAAGCAAGGGCGCGAAGCCTGCTGCTCAGGAGCCATAAAGCCAGAGGAGCCGATGGCGACGGTAAAAGAACTAGCCGGTTCACTCAGATCTTTGACCGCGCCGAAGTCGATCAGGACGATCTTGCCATCAGCCCTGCGGCGTAAGAGGTTAGCAGGTTTGATATCTCGATGGATGACGCCCTGATCGTGGACAAAGGCGAGCACCGTCAGCATATCTTGGAGCAAGGAAAAGACTTCAGCCTCGATGAAGGGATGGGTTTCGATTTCGGCATCGAGGGACGGCCCTTCGATGTAGGCTTGCACCAGGTAAAACTCGCCTGCCTGCTCAAAGTGAGCGAGTAAGCGGGGGATTTGATCATGGTTGCCAAGGCGGTAGAGGGTCTCAGCTTCTAGATCAAACAGACGCTTGGCAGTTTCTAGGGTCTGGGCATCTTGATAAAAGGGCTTGAGCTGCTTAATCACACACTGGGGCTGCCCTGGCAGGTGATGGTCTCGGGCTAAAAAAGTCTGACCAAAACCGCCCTGACTGAGCGGTTTGATGATGTGATAGTGACCAGCCAGCGGTTCAGTCATATGGTGCGAAGGCAGCTCCTATTCCTTAGATGCGAGGCAGCTCTTATTAATCTGCCCGTTCTGCCAGTTCCAGCCATCGTTCAGTAGAGGTCTCAATGGTTTCACTCAAATCAGCTAGCTGTTGGGAGAGGGCCTGCATCTCGCTATAGTCACTGGGCGGATTTTCATACAGGCGCTTCTCAAGGGCTGCTTTTTCAGCCTCAAAGGTTGGGATTTTGGTTTCAAGGTCTTCGTACTCGCGTTTCTCTTTGTAAGATAGCTTCTTCGGTTTGGCAGAAGATGCAGCGCTAGATTTGTCTGCATGGGTCGAAAATTTCTTCGACCCTACGGTCCCCGCGTCCCCGCGTCCCCGCGTCCCCGCGTCGCCCCCATCTCCCTTATCTCCCCCATCTCCCTTACCTATCCCTGCTGCCTTCTCCTCAGCTTCCTTCTTCTCCAGGTAAACAGAGTAGTTCCCCGGATATTCTCGCAAAATGCCTTCTCCCTCAAAGGCAAAGACGGTATCGACGACTCGATCAAGAAAATAGCGATCGTGGGAAACCACCAGTACGCATCCGTTGAAATCTTCTAGATAGTCTTCAAGCACTCCTAGGGTTTGGACGTCGAGGTCGTTAGTAGGCTCGTCTAAAATCAGCACGTTGGGTGCGCCGATCAGCACGCGCAATAAAAACAATCGACGCTTTTCGCCCCCAGAGAGTTTATGGATGGGGGCATACTGTTGATTAGGCGGGAACAGAAACCGCTCTAACATTTGTGAGGCGGTAATGACACTACCGTCTGTCGTTTTGACCAGCTCTGCAACGCCTTTTAAGTAGTCAATCACGCGCTGTTCCTCGTTGATTGACACGTCTTCAGAATATTGGTCAAAGTAGCCAATATGGATCGTAGAACCAATGTCTACCTTGCCGCTGTCGGGGGCATCTCGCCCGGTGATGATATTCATCAGGGTCGATTTACCCACCCCGTTGGGGCCGATGATGCCAATCCGGTCTTCGGGGCTAAACAGGTGAGTAAAGTCTTTGATCAGGGTGCGGCCATCGTAGGCTTTAGTGACGTTTTCGAGCTCGATCACTTTTTTGCCAATGCGACGACCCACGGTAGAAATGCTGACTTTGCCGTTAGCCGCCTTAAACGCCTGGGCTTGCATATCGCGAATCCGATCGATTCTGGCCTTTTGCTTGGTACTCCGGGCTTTGGCCCCGCGCATCAGCCACTTGAGTTCGCGGCGCAGTACCCCGGCATGCTTTTTTTGGGTACTGGCTTCGGCTTCCTCGGCTTCGGCTTTTTTGCCCAGGTAGTAGGCGTAGTTACCCGCGTAGGTATAGAGATCGGCCCGGTCAATCTCGACGATGCGTTGGGTGACCCTGTCTAGAAAATAGCGGTCGTGGGTAATCAGAAATAGCGCCCCCTGGAAGCGGTTGAGGTAGCTTTGCAGCCACTCGACGGAGAGGGCATCGAGGTGGTTGGTGGGCTCATCCATCAGCAGCAAGTCGGGCTCAGCCAGCAGCGCCGTGGCAATGGCAATGCGTTTTCGGTAGCCGCCGGAGAGGGTGTCGATTTTCGCGTCAAAGTCTTGAATGCCCAGCTTGCTGAGGACCACCTTGGCATTGGTTTCGAGATCCCAAGCCCCCGCTGCATCGATTTGTTCTGAAACCCTCGACAGGCGAGCCATTTGCTGATTCAGATCCCCCTCACCCCGGTCGAGATGACTGGAAATTTCCTCATATTCCTGGATCAGGGCCATCTTTTCGCCACTGTCGGCAAAGATCTGCTCAAGAACGGTGTGATCATCATCGAGGTCGGGCTGCTGGGACAGATAGATAATTTTGGCCCCTGAGTTGGCCCACATTTCGCCACTGTCGATGGGCTCCAGACCCGCCATCATCTTGAGCAAGGTGGATTTGCCAGAGCCGTTGGTGCCAATCAATCCGACCTTTTCGCCTGCTTCGATGCTGAAGCTGGCATCTTTAAGGATTTCTTTGATGCCAAAATCCTTTTTTACTGAGCGGAGCGTAATCAGAGTCATGGTTTGCGGCAGCCAAGCATGGGAGGAGGTCCAGTAACCTAGTCTAGCGCCGTTAAGAACTGACCACCAACTACCCAGATCGAACCCAATATGGAATTTGAATTTCAATCACTGGAAAAGCGACATGCCCTGGCAATTCTCAGCTGGCGCTATCCGGCCCCCTATGATGTCTACAATTTTGACCCAGAGAACCATCAGGCTAATCTATGCTACCTGCTTGATCCGAAAAATGCCTTTTTTGCCATCTTGAACCGACAGGGTGAACTGGAAGGATATTGTTCTTTTGGCACGGACGGGCAGGTGCCCGGTGGAAACTACAGCGCTCAGGCCCTCGACATTGGCATGGGAATTCGGCCTGATTGGGTGGGCAAGGGCCGAGGTAAGATGTATGTCTCGGCTGTCGCGAGGTATGGAACACAGCGATATCAGCCCCGTCAGTTGCGGGTGACGATAGCCGCGTTTAATCAACGGGCACAGCGGGTGTGGCAGAAGTTGGGATTTGAGCCAGTGGAGATGTTTGAGAAAATTGAGGATGGAGAAAGAAGTGGCAAAAATTTTATCGTGATGATGGGTAGGGTATAGCGTGTCATCTCCAAAGTGAACTTGCCAGTATATGAAGAACTATGCAATTTTGTTTAGCATCCAATGACCACAGAGCGATCTTCTCTCAATGGAATCAGGCATCTCGCCTTGAAGAGCGCACCTGTCGCCCTATCGTGAACGGGAATGGTCAGCTCTGGAACGATATTATTTACAGCATTCTCAGAAGGGAGTGGACAGGAAAAGAGCGTGCAGCCTAATGATTACTCAATTCGCCCTTATACCCCAGCCGACGAAACCCAGTGGGTACGCTGTCGGGTGCTGGCCTTCCTTGACTCGGCCTATTTTGACGATGTTCATCGGACTAAAGACCGTTATAGCAATCCCACGATTGAGTTGGTTGCGATCGCCCCTGACGGTGTCCTGGTCGGCTTTATTGACATTGAATGTGAAGAAACCCCAGGGAGTGTGTGCTCTGCTCGACCGGGTTTAGGGGGCATGATCTGGAATATTGGGGTGCATCCCGATCATCGTCGTCGGGGGATTGCGCAGGCGTTATTGGATAGCGCGATCGCAACAGCAAAAGAGCACTCTCTAGTCAGACTAGAAGCCTGGACCCGCGATGATCCGCATGTGATTGCCTGGTACCGTACCCAAGGGTTCCACCAAATCGAGCGCTATCTCCATGTTTACCTGACCGGCCCCGAAACCCAAGCAAATTTGACTTCACTCAATTCCAATCTGGCCCCAATGAATGTCTTTGCCCACTGCACTCAGCCAGACGCCTTTTCAAAAGTCCGCCGCCAGTTTCAACGCGTCCATGACTGCCAGCTTTTTGAGCTATTGCTGCGCTAAAGTATCCGCTTGGGTAATAGAAATCGTTGAGTCCAGACATCATACTTGAAAGTTAGCATCCAAAAGATAACCCATCGATGATTGACTATGTTGAGTCGGTTGAAGCTATTGAAGCGGAGCATTTAGCAGGCTTTTTCGTAGGCTGGCCCACCCCCCCGTCGACTTAAACTCACCTTGAGCTTTTAAAGAACAGTGATGAGATTGTCTTAGCCATTGAAAGCGAGACCAAACAGGTGGTTGGCTTTATCACTGCCATCACAGACCATGTGCTCTCGGTCTATATCCCTCTATTAGAGGTGTTGCCGCCTTATCAAGGGCAGGGTGTGTGTACCCAAATTGATCAAAATCAAGTGTCCTTACCAGTGCCAGAAGTGTTGATGAAGGTGGGGCATGCATTGCAAGAGCGAGGGTTATATGCAGATGAAATTGCACTCTACCAATACATCGCCCAAAAATTCCCCAAGCTTTCTAAAAGCTACGAAGCTTTATACCAATTAAATATGACCTTGCATAAAATGGAGGAGACGTTTGGAGCAGGTGTCATATGGCGGGTCGAATGAAGCTTGAAATTGCTGAAAGCGTTGAGTATCTGGAAAAAAGCATGAAGCAGGCGCGGAGTGCGTCTC
>JBCCRZ010000427.1:0-5651 GCA_039200855.1 Cyanobacteria bacterium P01_D01_bin.44
GAGTTCTGTCACGATGAAATCAAACAGCTCCTGACGCACTGTCAACGATGGGCCAGCCAATGCGAGCACATCATGCGAGAGCCATTGCAATAAGGTCTTGATATCTTTGGTGAGGGTTACCAGTTCTCGCTCTCGGCGTTTGGCGTGAACCAACTGGCTGGTCATCTTCCGAGTCACGCGGTTGGTCAATTTGGCCTTGGCAATCCGCTGCTCGAGCTTGATTCGACGGGTCGTGGCCCCTTGAGCTTGGCGAGTCAGACCATTGGCAACCTGCTCAAATTGCTGCTGGATATGGAACACATCCCCATGGCAGAGTGTTTCGCTCATGACTGCTTTCTGACCAGCTCTCAAAGCGCTACCACCATCAGCAATGGTGTAATCAGGGTCAAAGCCTTGATCTATAGCCTCCAGGAGGTACCAGCCCCAGGTCTCTTCATCGCGGCGCTCGACCCCTTGAAGGAGATAGCAGTAGGTGGAGGCGGCATCAACCCCCACCAGCACCGGTTGAGCGCTCTGAAAGATTTCGTCGTGAAGCCCCACCTCAATCCCAGAGAGGTCTTGCGATTGATTGATCACAGCGGCGGTGACCGCAGTGGCTTGGAGGCGATTGTGGACGGTGCCCACGCTGATCGGCAAATCAAACAGATCGCGAAACAGTTCCACCACGCCTCGATAGGAGCTGTGGCAGATGAGTATCAACCCCAGAATCAGCTGAAATAGCCAGTTTTTAGTCACTGGAAGATAAAATAGAACGTCGTTATCGGCTTGAGTCGAAGCAAAGGACTCATCGAGTAGCCTGCTGAGCTTTCTGTCCTTGCTGATAGATAAATTTTCGGCTGACTTGGTGTTGGTCTGCTAGGTGGGTGATCGGTTTTGCTCCAGAAAGCACCTGAATACCAATCGTTTGTCGGATATCGGGCGGTAAGCTGGCAGCGACAGAAGCAGTCGGACTCATGCTAAGTGATCTCTGAGGAACGATGACGACAAGCACTCAGCCTACCTGATCGCATCGGAAGTGTAACCTGAACTTGAACCACGCCTATGGCAACACTCTCGAACCAGAGACACGGCTGCTCAGCGAGCTGGATTAGCCACTTAGCCTTGGATATGGAATGATATCGCAACCTATCCCACGTTTTACTGAGGCACAATCCTTCATCAATCAATCCCACCAGTGTCAGCATGGCAGTATCACCAATAAGGCTAGACGCACGATCTATCTGACGACGATCGCTCTGCCAATGTTCTATCTCAACTCCTTGAAACAGCTATTGAGCCATATTTTTTTGTTATCAAATATCTTTCGGCGAAGATTTAGAGGGCTACCAAAGCAGCTTCTTCTCCTTGCGACTCAATTTGGTTCGTCCGATGGGCTGAACCAAATATACATATCTACATATCATTACGCTTGTGTGCTTGGTGAAGGGGACTGCGAAAAGTGTGGCAATTTCTCATTTAGGCAAACCCAGGAGACTGCACTCGATGTCCAAATGTCCAGCGCAGGAGAGAAATCGCTTTGGTCGTCAAACGTTGTAAAGCGTATGGATGTAAAATCTGGCATCGCTTTGCCAGTTGTGAACAAGGGACTACCACAGTTTGAGCAGAAACTTCGCGTTGTTTGAGAGCCACTTGACGCGCGAACAGAATACTCCTTTGGTGAGCCGGTGACTTTAATGGACTTTGTTGATACGACTATGCCAGATGCGAAGGGCGCTCCGCTGGATAGTTGGCAATCACTGCAATGACAATTCAGCATTGCCAGAGGCGCACTGTGACACTCGTAGCGTACGGCACCGCAAGCGCAGCCCCCTGAGAATGGAACATTCATAAAAGACCTCCTTACTTGACTCTTCGTAGATTCTCGTGAGATTTTGAAAGCCTAACGCCGAAGCTCAGCTGCAACGACTGGTTAGGTTACGCTTTCACCTGAGACTAGGTGAACAATGTTGCACGGATTTGCGATCCAAAAACCGCTGAATCCTGCGGGAAGAAGCTCAATTCCATCGCAACGGACTACATCAGTCTCTTTAAGAAAAGTAGCCGCGGCTTCGGGATCTGGGTGGGTGACTTCTAACCACAGCTCGGCATGCGTACATGTTTCCACCTTATCTATCCATAGCACTTTATCGCTGAAATCAAAGCGCGATGTAGCTGCCGAATCGCTCGGGGTCAGCTCTGGCAAGCCAATAACCTCCCGATAGAAATGCAATGTCCCCTCATGCTCATGAGGCGGGACCTTCATGGCAATGTTCTTCCTGGGCCTGAATCTTTCAACCATTGTGATGTCCTGTGCAACCTAACGTTTCTGCTGAGCGGCTGCGAGTAGCCACTGAAACACAATTAGAACCTCCTATCAGTCCGTTCCAGCAAAGTTGTAAGGCAGTTCATAAGTAGGAGATCAATAGCCTATCAACGTGAAACTGCTAAGCGTCCGCCTAGCAACACGTATATTCCATCTGTAATGCAATCAACCCAACGTTTTGCACGACGATATAAGCTTGCTACAGGCTGAAGTGCAAACAAATTTGCCATCACACAGTACCAGACAAACTCAATCACAACCACAATTGCTACAGCACTTAATAACACCCACAATGGTGCATCTGGGGGCAAAAGAGTAGCGAACAAACTTCCAAAAAAGACGGCTGCTTTCGGATTGCCAATATCCGTTAAAAAGCCAATTTGCCAAGCCTTGCGACGGCTGATCCTGATTTCACCGTTTTTTTCTGTTGACAATGGTTTATGAGCAGAGCGAAGTGTTTTAATCCCCAGAAAAAACAGATAGAGTGCTCCTGCAAGTCTCACTAAATGATACAGCCCACTAAAAGTGATGAAAAGAACTGCTAATCCTAATAAGGTACTGATGCACCAAAGAATTGTACCAACGGCAATCCCAAGCGCAACAAACATTCCGTCAAGGCTTCTGCCTCGCACCGCGTATTGCACTGTTGCAACAAAACAAGGCCCCGGACTAATCACGACAATCGCCCAAATTCCGGCAAGTGACAGGAGAATCGATAGATAGGACATCAGTGGCTCTTTAGACATCGTCAAAGCGATTTTTCAGCAGTAATATTTTAACTTTCCTGGTTTAGTTTTGTAAAAAGTGAATTATGCTTTTTCTACATTACAGACAACTTAAACAGCATAACGGCTCAAATCAGCGGCGACAGGCAAACTTCAACCCAAAATTGGCATCTCGCAACCGTCCGCTGCATTTGAATTATTCGGCAGCACGTGCATTCAAACCAGCTTCAATCTGAATCACCAATGTACAATCTATGGTCAGGCTGTCCGTAGACGTTCAACATCCCGAATCGGCGACGCGCCAAACATCCGAGAATACTCGCGACTGAATTGTGAAGGACTTTCATACCCCACCTGATAGGCGGCATTGGACGCATTAGAGTTTTCGGCAAGCATCAGACGACGAGCTTCGAGGAGTCTTAATTGCTTTTGGTATTGCAGTGGACTCATGGATGTCACTGCTTTGAAATAATGATGAAAAGAGGAAGCAGACATCTCCGCTTGCCTGGCGAGATCCTTAACCCGCATTGGTCGTGCTAAATCAGCTTTGATCCGTTCGATTACCTCAGCAATCCGCTGCATGTTGCTACTAGAGGTGGCAATTTGGCGAACCGCTACGCCTTGATCGCTCATTAAAAGGCGATAGTAAAGTTCGCGTATCATTAGCGGAGCAAGGACTTCAATATCCTGTGGTGTATCCAAAAGCTTTGTTAGTCTGAGCGTGCAATCGAGTAACGGTTGATCGATCTTGCTGACAAAC
Source organism: Cyanobacteria bacterium P01_D01_bin.44 (assembly GCA_039200855.1). GTDB lineage: Bacteria > Cyanobacteriota > Cyanobacteriia > Phormidesmidales > Phormidesmidaceae > SIO4C1. The sequence continues at coordinate 3,788 of JBCCRZ010000427.1, forward strand.
AAACCTCTAACCGCATTCTCTTGTTGGCGCTTAGTCGGGCTCGTTTGAATCGCTAGATCACAGAGTTGAGCGGGATCTATATTCACCTTAAAACCCAGATAAGGCTTCTCAGGAGTTGCCTCCACAACAAATGAGCCTAGTGGCAAATCAACTGAAGCGACAATATATTGAGCCACACCACAAGGATAGACTTCCTCCCCCAGTAATACTTTCTTTTTACCTTGAATCAGAATGGCAAAGAAAGGGTTGCAGACACCATGTATTGCAGTGGGCACTGACGATACTCGCTGCAAAACCATCTGATCGATTGCAGTTTGATGAAACCCGTCTCCCTTCCCATCCGTATGACGAGTGAGCAGTGACGCTAATTCTTGGCACTGATTCGTGATCGCAGCTTGGTGGATGGCTGGGCTGATGACTTGATCTGTCATATTGATTCATTCAATCGTGTTCCACTTAGCATTATAGAGGGCTCGTAAAATGCCAGCTTGGAGGATTAGGCAATAAACTTCGAGGTCTGTGTATTTATCAGTCTTGCTTCTACCACTACTGTGAATCTAGTCAGACCAATCGCTTAGGAGAATGACTATGGCTAAATATGTTATTTTGGGAGCGACAGGGCAAACCGGTACAGCTACAGCAAATGCGCTGATAGGACATACAACGGTGCGTGTAGCAGTGCGGAATGAAAGCAAAGGTGCTGCTTGGAAAGCACAAGGTGCTGAAGTCGCAATTGTCGAATCGAAGATATTGTCAATGTGGATGCTTTGGCTCGTGCTTTTGAGGGTGTGGCAGGTGCGTATGTTTTGAATTCGCCTGATTATGCCTCAAGTAATCTGCTCGCGCGGGCTGAGCAGGTGATTTCAGCCATCATTGAGGCGGCGCAACGAGTACACTTGTCGAAAATTGTTGCTCTGTCCTCGATTGGAGGACATCTCCGCTGACCTTCTCGCTAGGCATCTTTTATGGTCAAATTTTTTATCAAACGGCCTGTCTTTGCAACTGTTTTTGCCATCATCATTTTTCTCGTCGGAGCTATCAGTATTCCGACGTTGCCCATTGCTCTGTATCCCAACATCAGCCCCACTACGGTTGAGGTTACCGGTAACTACACAGGAGCCGATGCTGAGACCGTTGAGAAAGGGGTGACAACAGTTATTGAGCGAGAAATAAATGGTGTTGAGGGGATGCGATACATCACCTCTAGCAGTAGCAACAACGGTGCCAGCAGTATTAGGGTTACTTTTGATGCTAGCCGTAATCCAGATATTGCGGCGGTTGATGTTCAAAACCGAGTTTCGCTAGCGGAGCCTCAGCTGCCAGACGAAGTTCGACAGACAGGGGTGACGGTTGCTAGGCGAAGCAGCGGTATTTTGCTGGCAATCGGTCTTTTCTCAGAAGACGATACCTATGACAATATTTTTTTGAGCAACTACGCTGACCTGTATATGGTAGATGCCCTACGCCGAGTGCCTGGTGTAGGAGATGTTGTGCTTTATGGTGAGCGCACCTATGCGATGCGTTTATGGCTAGATCCGGGCCGTCTGGCCAGCCGTAATTTGACCGCTGAAGATGTTGCAGATGCTTTAAGAGAGCAGAATATTCAAGTCGGCGCGGGCCAAATTGGTCAGGCACCGGCTCCAGAGGATCAGACCTTTCAAATTGACCTGCGGGCCGTCAGCCGTTTGGAGAACGTATCCGAATTTGAAGAGTTAGTCATCCAGATCGGAGAAAATGGTGAATTGGTCAAGCTTAAGGATGTCGGGCGGGCAGAGCTCGGCGCTGAGAGTTACAACACATTTATGCGATTTCGTGGGAACGAATCAGTTGGTATAGGGATTTTTCAACTGCCAGGTAGTAATGC
>JBCCRZ010000428.1:0-5650 GCA_039200855.1 Cyanobacteria bacterium P01_D01_bin.44
GTAAAGGTTGAAGGTGCTTGCGCGATCAGTCTGGACTTGAGCGCCCAGGTCAGGGGCTGACCTGATAGCACAAACGTTGTAAGCAGTGAGAAACCGAACAGCCAGGACCGAGATGTGCGCACCATAAAGCAGAATTTAAATTAAGGATTACAGAGCAATTACTAAACCACATCCGGTGACTTGAGTTTTTCCTGTAGGGCAAACAATAGGACTGGATGTGAGTAAGGTTCCAACGAAAAAAGAAGCTTTAAGGGCTTCATTTTAAGACATCGATCTGGAATCAAAGATTTCTATTGGGTGAATAAAAATATATGCTCACTATCTCAGTGATTTTTCGTAGAGTCAATGGCCTGCGCTACCGCTTTTTGCGCCCCGACCGATGTTTGCTATGGGGGTGTGTCTGATGGGGCCCAAAGTATTTTTCGCTACGGTAGCGTAACCAAATCCTCAATTGTTGCGGGATCTTATCTTTTTGCGCCTGGGTGAGCTGATTATATAACTGCAATGCCCGCTCCCGTTCTTTACGGCACCCGGCATTGTTATGGGCCTTCCAGAGGGTGCGAGCGACCCGAATACGGCGGCAGGTCTCTTTGAGCAGGGCATCGCCCTGGAGGGGCTGATCGGGTTTCGACATGGGGCTGTATTGATTTATCAGTAATTTTTCGGTTATCGGGCCGATTTTTGACTATATAGGCTGAAATTCAAGCTATTTCAATGAATTTTTACAGCATGAAAATTAGATCATATCTGGCTGCTTTTAGTTTAGCGAGTGTCTCAATCCTGGGCTTAGGCCATGCCGCCTTCGTTGAGTTTCGCGTCAATACGGGGGCTATCGGTGACTATGCTTATGAGCTATGGCGCAGCGATAACGGTCGCGAGTTTACTTTGCAAGTCTGGGAACGGGAGGATTATCCGGAAAACGGCATGATTCGAGAGTATGGTTGCTTTGAGTCCACCCGTGAGGCATTGGACTATTTTGATTGCCATTACGGTGAAAACCCATCAGCTTGCGAGCAGTTGGCCAGATATTGATGGATATAGACCAACTGAGGAACAGACCAACTGAGGAAGTGACTCCCCGTGCCTTGTCGTCTTCCTAGCCTCCGTGGCACTCTATATTTATGCATATTCACGGTTTAGGCGACTGCAATCACACCCCAGGCAACGATCCGCGTAAGCTGAGATCGCTATCGATTGCCATGATTACGGTCGCAGCGTTCTCTAGTACAGAGCTTTGGGTCAGCCTGCAAAGTCACAGCCTCTCGCTGCTGGCGGATGCGGGGCATATGGTGGCAGATGTGTTTGCGATCGCAATGTCCCTCCTGGCTGCCTGGATTTCTCAATGGCCCCCGACGGAGCGAGCCCCCTTTGGCTATCGGCGCGTGGAAATTTTGGCGGCCCTGGTAAACGGGTTGGGATTGCTACTCATCGGCGGATGGATCGGGTTGGAAGCACTTGAGCAGCTACAGTCGCCCCCGACGGAGATTTTGAGCGGCCCGGTGGCGATGACGGCGGCGATCGGGCTGGGGGTAAACGGCTTGAATGCCTATTTGCTACACCGCCATGCGGAGTCGGACTTGAACCTGCGCGGTGCGTTTTTACACATGCTGGCGGATGCAGCAAGCTGCGTGGGGGTGCTGCTGGGGGCACTCGCCATCGCTAAGTTTGGCTGGCTGTGGGCAGATGGGGTCGTGGGGATTGCGATCGCGCTTTTGATCCTGGCTGGGTCGATTCCCCTCATTCAACAAAGCCTGAGTATTTTGCTAGAGCAGGCACCCGCTTATGTCGATATCTCCGCAATTCGGCAGGCGCTACTCACCTATCCAGAGGTAGACAGGGTGACTCAGCTGCGGATCTGGGGCATCGCACCGGGTCAAACCCACCTAACCGCTAGCCTATCGGTGACAGTCCCTTCAGGCATTCAGCGTGATATTCTCTTGGGCAAACTGCAGGAGCAGCTGTGGAGCACATTCAACGTCGCGGACTCAACCTTACAAATGGTATCTGCTCCCTCAGTTGCCCTATCGATGCTGTCGAATACTAAAATACGAGAGCTGATTCAGCCGAGCCTATCTAGCTTTGGAGAGGAGGGCTTGGAAAATAAGGACGCCAGAATCCAGAATCTTCACTCCTGACTCCTGACTCCTGCATTCTGGTCACCGAAAAACCCCTCGATTTAACCTGCCCCTAAACATGAAAGTCGCCTCCTGGAACGTGAACTCTGTCCGCTCTCGCCTTGAGCATGTGACCCAGTGGTTGCAAACCCATCCGGTGGACGTGCTGTGTCTGCAAGAGACCAAAGTTGTAGATAAAGATTTTCCACTGGCGGCGTTTGCAGAGATTGGCTATCAGGCGGCTGTCTACGGTCAAAAGTCTTATAACGGCGTGGCCTTAATCAGTCGGGAGCCCCTTGAGGATGTTCAGATGGGTTTTGGGGCTGTCCTGGATGCTGACACGGTAGGTGACCTTGACGATCAAAAGCGTGTGATCAGCGGTGTGCTCAACGGCGCAAAAATTATTAATCTCTATGTACCGAATGGCTCTTCTATCGGCAGTGAAAAGTACGAATATAAGCTGCGCTGGCTAGGGGCACTCAAGCAATATCTGACTCACGTGCTCGAAGAAAACCGTGCGGTGAATGTTTGTGGAGACTTTAATATCGCCCCTGAAAACAAAGACATTTATACTGACAAGGGTCGGGACAAACACATCATGTCTTCACCTGTGGAACGTGAGACATTGCAGGATGTGCTCTCGGTCGGACTAGCCGATGCCTTTCGCAAATTCACAGATGAAGGGGGGCATTACACCTGGTGGGACTATCGCTCGGGGTCTTATCCGAAAAATCTAGGCTGGCGGATTGATCACCACTATCTCTCGCCCGCCCTCTATGAAAAGGCCAAGCAATGTTTTATCGATCCTGAACCGAGAGGCTTAGAGAAACCGAGCGATCATGTGCCAGTTGTGGTCGAATATTAAAGATGTCCTCTAAGCACTATGACCTCATGCCAGCTGCTGCAAATTTAACCAGCTGTTGAATAGCTGTTTCGATCTCTTCTGGAGATTTGCCCTGGAGCATCGCGTCGGGCTGATTGGCCGCACACAGCACTCGAATCAGCATGGCAATCATCAGGTCAAATTTCCATTTGATTTCGGCTTCAGATTTTTCAGGCAGCACCTCTTGAAAGGCTTCAATAAAGGTTTGACTAATCACGTCAAATTCTTTGGCCGCGATGGGTTCGATCGTGGGCTCGGTGCGACATCGTCCCATCAGTCGGGCTTGAATTAACCCCTGCTCTCCTTGGGTTTGGTAAATGACTTTTAGGCCGGGTTCAAAAAAAGCCCGCAAGATAGACTCAACCGAGAGCGATGACTGCTCAGATGCCGCTGTTATCATTTGCAGCTCAGCCTTAATAATCGGCTTGGCCATGCGTTGTATGGTTGCGACCACTAGTTTTTCTTTAGAGCCAAAGTGATAGTGAATTGCGGCTAGATTAACCCCTGCGGCGCGAATGATGCTACGCAATGAAGTTGCACTAAACCCCTGCTCGGCAAAAAGCCGCTCAGCGGCATCCAGAATTTGGGTTTGGGTATCGGCAGAGTCAGAAACCAATTTATTAACGCTTGATTTTATGGACCATATTCTAGCCAACGGCGGGTTGCGGTTGGCTGGGCCTTGGAACATTTAAGGATATGTTGCATTTTATTACAGCATTCGTTTTAATTAAAACAAGTGATTTAATCATTCGTTTGTTTTTTTTGGGTTTTGCGATCGCTATGAATTCTGACCCCGTTTGTCCTACGGACTCGTTTCCAGCTGAGCCCTCAGAGCAGCCTGTCCATCTATCAGGACGCTGGCCAGAATCTTTGCAGCGCCAGCCATCCTGGGTGCAATATGGTTTGTTCGGCGCAGCTGGAGTCCTAATCTTGGTAGGCTCGGTAGCTGGGATTCAGGCCCTGGTCAGCACGCCCCCAGACACTGAACCCGCCGAAAGTCGAGTTCTGCCAGTTGAGACTATCGCGTTGGAGCCAGTCTCTTCTTATCAGGTGCCGCGCATTTACACGGGGGAAATTGCCGCCCTTCGCAGTAGCCAACTGGGGTTTGAGCGGGGCGGCGCACTGGTTCAGGTGTGGGTTGATGAAGGCGAGCCGGTTCGTGCAGGGGAATCGCTGGCTAGATTGGATATTCGAAACTTAGAAACGCAGCGCCTGCAGGTGGCCGCACAAAAGGCCCAGGCTGAGGCGCAGCTGGCTGAGTTAGAAAACGGCGCTAGACCCGAGGATATTGCAGCCGCTGAGGCTGAGGTTCGAGACCTAGAGCAGCAGCTGATTTTGCAAGAAACGCAGGCGCGGCGTCGAGAAAATCTTTACGCAGAAGGTGCGATTTCGCGAGAGCAACTCGACGAGTTTTCCTTTGGGGCCAATTCTTTGCAGGCTAGGCTCGATCAGGCCCGCAGTCGCTTAGAAGAGTTGCTCAACGGTACTCGCTCTGAGCAGGTGCAGGCCCAGAGAGCCGTCGTTAACCAGCTTCAGGCACAGCTGCAAGACATTGACGTGAATATCTCAAAAAGCACCGTCACAGCTCCTTTTGACGGCATCGTAGCCGAGCGTAGCGTCGATGAGGGCACGGTCGTCAACACGGGCCAAGCTGTGATTGAGCTAATAGAGTCCGCTACGCCAGAAGCGAGAATTGGCATCCCCGCAGGTGTAGTCAACCAGCTAGAGGTCGGTAGCGTACAGACGGTTAGGGTCAACAATCAGTCTTATCAGGCAGAGGTCGATGCGATTTTGCCGCAGGTCGATGCGACTACTCGCACCCAAAACGTTGTTCTGACACTTAGCCCGACTGCCGTAGGAGAGATCGAGCCAGGACAAACCGCGCGACTGACTATCGATGAGACCCTTCAAACCGATGGCTACTGGCTCCCCACCGATGCCCTGACCCAGGGCATCCGCGGGCTATGGACCTGCTATGTGCTGGTGCCCGCGCCTAACCGGACGAACGATAGTACCAGCGATCGCCCCTTAGTGATCGAGCAGCGAGCAGTTGAGATTATTTATCAAGAGAGCGTCGGCGAAGGTAGCGACGCCGAGACTCGGGCGCTGGTTCGAGGGACGCTACAGCCAGGTGAGCAGGTGGTTACTGGTGGGGTTCATCGCCTGGTGGATGGCCAGGTCGTCAGACCTGTTCCATCTGAGTGATTTTCTGTGTGGTTTCCGCCCCCTTAAGACTGGAGGGTTTGAGGTTAGTCTGATCTGTGTGCAGCCCCCAAGCCCCCCTTGCCTCCTCCACTTTCACACCAATCCCTCACTCAACAGACGCTATGGTTCGTCCCTTTTTTCGCAATGCTCGGCTCTTAATTCTGACGATTGTTATTCTGTTGGTCTGGGGTTACTCGTCTTTTCAGGCCCTACCCAGGCAGGAAGATCCGACGCTTGTGGCTCGGGTCGCCGTGGTGACGACAAGATTTCCAGGCGCTAGCGCAGAGCGGGTAGAGGCGCTGGTCACCGAAGTTTTAGAATCTGAAATTTCTGAGCTTGAGGAGATTAAAACACTCTCCTCGACCTCGCGAGTTGGCTTCTCAAGCGTCTCTATTGAGCTGCAAGATTCTATCAAAGACGCTGAGCCGGTCTGGTCTCGCGTGCGAGA
>JBCCRZ010000429.1:0-5628 GCA_039200855.1 Cyanobacteria bacterium P01_D01_bin.44
CCCAAGGGGACTAGCCCATCGAAGCTAACTAGAGCGGTCATGCGCACCAGGGACTCACCACTGTAGTCACCCAGGGCCTTTACAAAATCGCCAATACTGTCGCCGGGGATGCCGTTGATGCTGCAAAAGGTGACAATTTCGGTCACCAGCTTCATGCACAGATCAATGGTTTGGGCTTTTTCTGGTTTGGGGGTAAGACGATTTAGTAAGCCTAAGAAAGGAACATTCTCGGTCACCTTGCCCGCGAGGGCTGCTGTCCCCAGAGCACTGCCGGTGCTGTCAATGGTTTGATACAGCCAAAGCGCCCGCTGATAACCCTGGGATTTATCGTTGTAGAGTTGGATTGCCCGAGCCCCAATTTGCTTGATCAGCTCATCGTCGGTTTCGAGGGTGACTTTGCGGATTGTATTCTCAAAGCCCACCAGGTTTTCCCATTCGCCGGGCAAAACTTTATCTAAGGATTTGAGTGCAAAGACGGTGAGGTTTTTGGTGGGCAGACCATCTACCAGCTCATAAATCGGCTTGCTCATGCATTGTGTCCTCTGCTAAATCCTCACTGAGGTTATGTCTGCGATGCGATGTCTGTCTTCACTGAGTGACTAAACCTGCTAACCCATCCAAATCAAACTTTTCTAACCAGGCTTCTCGCTCTGTTGAGGTGAATTGCTCATCCCGAGAGAGCACCTTAACCTGTAGGCGATCGTTCACTAAGACGCCAGTGCCAGTGCTGCCAATCTCAGCGGCAGGATACCCTTTAATCAAGCGGGTACTGGTCTGATACTTGGTTGCTGCCGCAGGGTTATTGGCCGTGTCAGAAATAGACAGCATCGCCAAGTCTTTGCCATCCTGCTTAAGTTTGGCCTCGGCAAAGCCGGATTTTTCTTGGGTGTAAACCCGCTCATACCCGAGTCCAGGCTCTGGTAAGAACTGATTGAACTGACTACCCGCTAAAACCGCAGTGCTCTTATCAACTGCCGGGATTGCCTGCTCAACCTCAGACCACTGGGAGGAATTTGGCTGAGACGCTTTGAGGTGGGTTAGCTGGCACCCCCCAATCGCTAACAAGCTAATGAGGGCGACCGCAGCAAGCACTTGGAGGACTCTACGAATCATGGATTATCCGTCAACTCTACACTTTGTTGCCTGAATTCAGAAAAAGCTGGACTTCGAAAACTGGGCCCCAAAACCTCAGCAGGGCTCTCTGACATGATGTCACCTAAAGATTGATAGAGCAAAGCTTCGCGACAATGGCTATACTCTACCGTTCTTGTAGAAAACGAACCTGTTTTGTCAGTATTTCTACACATTCAACGTAAACTTCAGATCCCGTCTACAATTTTGCGTTTTTGCTTGGGCAAAAATGACCGGTCCGGATATGACTAAATTTATCTAATCGTAAATCCTGATCAAAATTGAAATTTTTGCCCCCCATCGGCCCATAATATGACGGTGATATAAACCAGCGAGCGGGTATGCCTAGAACACCAAGTGAGTTCATTATTCACATGCTTTTTGATGGGGGGCATCGTGAAGAGGTTCGTTTCTCAACTATCCAAGAGTTTCAAAAGTGGTACAGCGGCGAGCTGATGCCCAAGGCAAACTCCGACGACTTTATTAAGGTGCCCTTGCCCGAAATTAACCCGGGTGAGTACATGGTGATTCGCCCTTCACGAGTGGTGGCGCTGCGGGTAGAACCGGTCTTTAGCTCCAGCGTTGAGCGATATTAAATCGAGCGATATTTACAAGGTCAACACTGGTCTGTGGGTAAGCGTCTAAGGCAATTTCTAGGGCAATTGGCAATAGGGGGAGTGGTGTGGGCTGCATTATTGCCGTCGGTTTGGTCTGAGGAGATTGAACCAGCACTAGAAGCGGTGAACTGTGTACCTGGGGTTGCGGCGGTCGAGGCCTCTGTATGTCTAGGGTATGACTCAAGGCTATTAAGCGACCGGCACCGTTTGCTACAGGCAATTGACTATAGTCTGGCTTATTTAGATACCCCTGAAGCGATAACGGCTTACCAAGACTATCCTGTCGCGGAGATTACTCGCGATCGCATCTACAACAGCCTGCTCCGATTTCGACAGCTGGTCCAACAGAGCCCCACCCCAGCAGCCCTACAGCAAGCGGTCACCCAAGAATTTGAGTTCTACCGATCGGTAGGTCAAAATGGCCGGGGCAGCGTCGCCTTTACCGGCTACTTTGAGCCCACCTACGCCGCTAGCCGAGAGCCCACTGACGAATACCGCTATCCGCTCTATCGCACCCCACCGACCCTCGACCAATGGGGTGAACCTCATCCAACCCGTGCCAATCTGGAGGGGGCTGATGGTCTGCAGGGCAATCAGGGGGAACTGGCCGGGTTAGAACTGGTGTGGCTAAAGGATCGTCTGGAAGCTTTTTTAGTGCAGGTTCAGGGTTCGGCCCGACTCCAGCTAACGGATGGTTCAACCTTGTCAGTGGGTTATGCGGGCCGCACTGACTATCCCTACACCAGTATTGGCCGTGCCCTGGTCGACGACGGCATCATTGCCGAAGCAGACCTATCGCTGCCGGTTTTGATCGAGTACTTTCGCGAAAATCCTGAGCAGTTAGATACCTATTTGCCCCGCAACGATCGATTTGTCTTTTTTAGACCCACAGACGGTGCGCCCCCGATGGGTAGCCTGAGCGTGCCCGTCACCGCAGGGCGCTCAATTGCTACCGATAAAAGCATCATGCCCCCCGGTGCACTGGCACTCATTTCCCTCGATCTACCCCAGCGCAATGCTATCGGGGAATGGGCTCCAGTTCCCATCAGCCGCTTTGTCCTCGACCAGGACACCGGTGGTGCCATCCGCGGTCCAGGTCGCGTTGATATTTTCGTCGGCACGGGCGTTGAGGCTGGTGAGCAGGCCGGGTTGATTAATACCAACGGGGAAATTTATTACCTTCTGCTTAAAGAGTAGGGCAAGGGGCGAAGGATGTTACGTCTACTCAACAAACAACAAACAAACCCCCATAAGCGCTACCAGCGCCCCTAGAGCTGCCCGTACTGTTACTCTTTCACCAATTAACAGTGCCATGGGCAGTACAAAAATTGGACTGGTCGCTAACAGGGATTGGGCGATGCCCGTCGGTGCGAATTTCAAAGCGGTTTGCTGGAGCCAGACGGCTAGATAGGTGCCAAAGAAGGCCGCGATCGCAACCCCACCGATTAGACGAGGTGACCGCAGCGGTTGCAGCCCACTGCGCAGATCAGACCGCACCCCCAATAGCCCCACCATAAAGACCAGCCCTGCTGCCAGCCGCAGCAGCGTACTCCATAGCGGGTCAACAGCGGTGTCGGCCAGCGCAGCCCGAGAGAGCACGGCCCCCACTGACTGCCCGAGGGCTGCCAAAATACCCAAAATCAGCCCTCGCTGCCAGCGCGACGGCAAATGCCGAAAAGTGGGTACACGCTCCGTAATCACCCAGGCGATACCTGCCAGGGTCAGGCCGATGCCTAACCAGGCTAGCGGAGATAGGGTTTCTTGCAGCGTTACCAGCGCTATCAGGGCGGATAACGGCGGGGTTAACATTTCCAGCAGCAGCGCACGGCGTGGCCCCAGAGCATTTACGGTGGCAAAGTAGGCCGTATCCCCCAGACCAATGCCAATCACGCCGCTAAGTACCAGCAACCCCACCGAGCTGGCAGGCAAACTTGCGGTTAGCTGTTGGCGGAGGGCTAAGGTCAGGAGGATCAATGCGATCGCAATACTCCCCTTAACCAAATTCAATACCAGCGGCGAGAGTCGTTTACCTAAGCGCCCAAATAGCAACGTTGCCAATGCCCACAGTGCCGCCGCACTGAGGGCAGCAAATTCACCCCTGAAGGCTAAAAAATCAGTCACAGATACCCCTTAGCGTTCAATCTTGCCCTGGGAGCATGCCGTGTCCCCCTTCGTCCTTCAAAAACCAATACCCCATCCCTGCGCAATCTTCTGTGTCGGCCCGTATCATAATCAATGAAATCCCATATACAACTTTCAACCTTTCACGTTTAACCGCGCCATGCTCACCCTACCGCCCGCGCTACAGGCTCGTCTGTCCACCCCCCTCAAAATTGGCCCTGTCAAAGTCCACAGCCGGGTGTTGCAATCCCCGCTATCGGGGGTCACCGATCGGGTCTTTCGGCGACTGGTGCGGCGCTATGCCCCAGCGTCGATGATGTATACCGAAATGGTCAGCGCCGCCGAGCTCCACCATGTGCGCAAACTACCTCAAATTATGGAGGTCGACCCGAATGAGCGCCCGATTAGCATTCAACTCTTTGATCGTCGCCCCGATTTTCTCGCCGAGGCCGCCCGCAAAGCCGTTGACCAGGGAGTCGATACCGTCGATATCAACATGGGCTGCCCGGTGAATAAAATCACCAAGAACGGCGGCGGCTCCTCCCTGCTGCGCGATCCAGATACTGCCGCCCGGATTGTTGAAACCGTCAGCCAGGCCGTGGCCGTCCCCGTGACCGTCAAAACTCGTATTGGCTGGTCAGCAGACAGCATTATCGCGGTCGAGTTTGCCCAACGGATGGCAGATGCCGGAGCCCAAATGTTGACCTTGCACGGCCGCACCCGTGATCAAGGTTATAAAGGCCAATCCAATTGGGGATGGATCGCCCGCGTCAAAGCCGCCGTCAAAATCCCGGTAATTGCCAACGGGGATATTTTTTCGGTGGCGTCTGCGATGGATTGTCTGACTCAAACCGGCGCAGATGGGGTGATGTGCTCCCGAGGCACCCTGGGCTATCCATTCTTAGTGGGAGAAATTGATCATTTTCTGAAAACCGGTCAGCAGCTCCCAGCCCCGAGCCCCGTTGACCGTCTGCGCTGCGCCCAGGAACACCTCACTCTACTGTGGGACTACAAAGGTATGCGGGGCATTCGCCAGGCCCGTAAGCACATGACCTGGTATGCCACCGAGTTTGATGGGGCTGCGGAACTGCGCGATCGACTGTGTCGGATTGACTCCCTGGAAGAGGGGCTAGAGTTGCTTGAGCAGGCCATCCGAAGAATTTCCATGTCACCTCAAATAGCTAGCTCGACTTCCCACTCATTGATCGAAATGGTGAGTTTGGGGTAGCCGCTGCCCCGAAAGAGTCTGGCGATCCGTACCTCGCCCTACGGTTTTCCAACCTCCCCACTTCCCCACCGCCCTACTTCCCGACCCATCAATGCCTTAATCATCAATCACCACGCAGCCTATTTCAGGGACTTTTCGCTAGAGTGAAATAAAGACCGCTATACTTTCAAGCAGGTCTTTTATTATTCATAAACTTTTCCAGATATGACCTCTTCCTACGCTACCTACGGTTCACGGGCTGATATGGGCGAGCTGCGCCGATTGAGGAGTCTGCTGCCGCCAGAGCTGCAAAGCTGGGTCACTGTGGAGCCTGCCACCGATGTTGCCCCGCCGATGATTACCTCCGAAGAACTCGGGCGCGACCAGGTAGAGGTGCAAATTGACCTGGCAAAATGGGAACAGCTGGCCATCGATCAGCGCAATTTGCTGTTTTGGCACGAGGTCGCCCGGATTCAGCAAGATACCATTCCGAGGGATGGCTGGGAGATGGCGGCTCTGGCGATTGGCCTGGGTGGCGCAGTCGGTGAGCTA
>JBCCRZ010000430.1:0-5625 GCA_039200855.1 Cyanobacteria bacterium P01_D01_bin.44
ACCGACCCCGTCAGCTTACCAAAACAGAACTGCAGCAGTGGCAGTTTGCGATCGCACAGGCCAACTACAACAATATTTTGTGCCACTGCAAACAGTGCGATCTCGAATGGGTGGCCTCCACCGAAGAAACCCCCTGCCAATGCGGCAGCCATCGGGTGGAGCATATTGCCTGCTGGCAATTTCCAGATGGATAGCGCCTGCTGGCAATTTCCAGATGGATAGCGCCTGCTGGCAATTTCCAGATGGATAGCGCCTGCTGGCAATCGAAGATTGACGGGGCAGGGCAAAAGGGTTAAGGCGAAAGGGGTAATACGAAATCTTCCCAAGAAAAATGGGGGCGATTGTCCGCCCCCATACAGGTAACACCCACCGGTAGATGCACGCCTGATGTTGCGGGGACAATCGACCTGCAGAAGGGATCGGACCCCGCAATGGATACCTGTGACAAGCAAACTGTCTAAGGGGTCAGCGTGCCTGCCATATCCCTATTAATACAGAGTTGCCTTTGCGATCGCATTACCCATCCGGGTACTTTGTCGGGGGTCAGAAACCCGGTTTCTATCCCAAGGGCTCTAACCACTGCAAGATCGACCCTTTGAGCTGTTTGATGTCTCGATAGACCTCCTGCTTAAACATCTGACCGAGGGCATCCAAAGGGCTAAAAGATGAGCCTGCTTCCCATTGAATATCTTGGGCAATCGGCGTAGTGTGGGAACCTTTTAAGATTTGAATTGAGGTGAGTTTAGGAAATCGCTCATAAAGAACGTCGCTAAGCGGATAAGTCTGATCGAGGGTGTCATTGCGAAACTTAACCAGCAGATTGCGTCCGACGGCGTAGCGCTGAGCGACCAGCGCCAGCGTTTCCGCCGGGGTCGGGGTAAACTCGATATTCAAATCGGGGGCCAGCTGCGTAAACTGCTCCAGCAGAGGGATGGACTTGCGAGCCGGATAGTTATTGAAGCTCATTAATACATTACCGGCCCGCTCTAGCTCAAATAAGCTGCCCATCAGCAAATGAACTTTGCAGCCCATGCTGTGACCTAAACCATAGATGGGCAGATAGCGATTGCCCAGGACCTGATTGCGCAGATAGGTCAGCCCCTGCTCAAAGGTGATCTGCACTTCCTCGGCAATGGCCTTGTGGTCAAAGGTATTCACAAAGGGGGTGGCAACCACGCAATAGTCATGCTGGTAGAGGTTTTCTAACAGCCAGCGGTAGGTGAGGTGGGGGGCCGCAGCGACAAAGGCCCCTCCCAGAAAATGAACAATCGCCTTGGGTTGAGACGGGATGAGTAACCAATTACCTGCAACTTCTTGCCAGTACATGCTGTGTTTTGTAAACCTAATCTGTAAACCCACTCCTCTACTATCCTAATGGTCCTATGATGTCGGATGGCGTCTTCATGACACAGGTTAGCGCTATGGCACAGGTCAATCTACAAACATCGGCCAAGACACCGAGCAAACCGTGGATTCGGTTATCACTAGTTTTGATGGCGGCATTCGTCGTTGGTTGCTTTCCGGTGGGGCCAATTGAGCGCAGGATTGAAAGCCAGCTGCCAAAGTATCTAGGGCCAGCCGATGCCTATGATGTCGAAATCGAAGGTCTAAGGGTTCGTAATAACGAGGCGGATCGGGTATTAGCCATCGGCAGCGGCGTGCGACCCGAGGGGGCACCCGTGCTAGAACGCCTGGAGCTAGATCTGCGCGGTGTGGCCTATAACCGCAACCAAGGGCGTTTAGAAAGCGTAGACAGCGCCCAAGCCGCCGTCCAGATTACAGAAGAAGCCCTGGCAACTTTTCTAGAAAGCCATCGAAATGTGCGAGAGGCCTCGATAGATTTACAAACTCCCAACGCAGCCACCGTTCGCATTCGTCCGACCTTTAGTGGGTTTGCAGCGCCGCCGGGGGTGACCGTAGATGCCACCGGACAGCTGGTGGGCCGAGGCACCCAGGTCAGTTTTTCGGTCTCTGAGGTCAAAGCCGCCGGGATTGATTTGGGAGACGGGGCCGCACGACGAGTATCTGAGGAGATTAATCCATTAGTAGATTTGGCGGACCTACCGGTGGTTTTGACAGTTAAGGATGTCCGTGTCGAAGCCGATATGATCCGATTAGAGGTGACCGGGGATCCGACGAGTTTTCAGCTTTGAAGCGGGTAGTAGATGGTGAGTCAGTTAGGGGGCAAGCTTTTGGGCCAGAGGGTATTATATATCGACGGTAGGATTAGACGAACAGGTGGTGCGGGAGCCTATTCGCCGTCAAGAATAGGCGGATGAACGCTTAGAGCCGTTGAATCTGCCGGTTGAGTAAAACTGAATGGGATCGCCCCTTTCAGGGGGCTCACGAACCTGTCCCTTTGAGGGGCTAACAGATAATAAGTCTCCGGCAAAGCTGGAGGTCATTTAATTTTGGAGGCTAACCCCATGCTCAGCCCTATCCCAGATGCCCCAAAACCAACCCAAGAACAGCTAGCGGTCGAGATTCGCAACCTCAACTTCTCCTTTGGCGCGGGGGATCTACGCAAACAGGTGCTGTTCGACATTTCCCTGGATCTACCCCGAGGTCAGATTGTCATCCTCACCGGGCCGTCTGGGTCGGGTAAAACGACGCTGCTGACGTTGATTGGGGCACTGCGTACTCTGCGAGAGGGCAGCTTGCAAGTGATAGGGCAAGAGCTGGTCGGTCTGGGCAATTCAGCCCTGGTCGAAGTGCGTCGCAACATCGGTTTTATCTTTCAAGCTCACAATTTGTTTGAGTCGCTGACGGCCAGCCAAAATGTGGAGATGGCAGTGGAGCTGACCGGGCGGTTTGGGTCTAAGCGTGAGCAGGCGGTGGATATTCTCACCCGGCTGGGCCTGTCGGACCGAGTAGATTATAAGCCGAAATCCCTATCCGGCGGTCAGAAACAAAGAGTTGCGATCGCCCGCGCCCTGGTCAACCATCCGAAGCTAGTCCTGGCGGACGAACCCACCGCCGCCCTCGACAAAAAATCGGGCCGTGATGTGGTGAACCTGCTGCATCAGCTCTCCCGCGAGGAGGATTGCACGGTGCTGATGGTCACCCACGATAACCGCATTTTGGATGTGGCCGACCGGATTATTAATCTGGTAGATGGGCGGCTGGAGTCTGATACGAGCCCCAATGCGTTTGTGCAAAGTCACATGGTTAAAGGTGCAACAGACGTGGATGCTCAGATGTTTATCATGTAACGTCGTATTTGGCTCAGGTCGAGTCTTTTTTATTTCTGAACCCAACGTGGGATCGAAATTTACCAACCAGATTTCGCCACGTTTAGGAATTTCAGGATTAATAGTCAACGATATCACCTGCCATTAGCTCTTTCCACTCGGTGTTTTGCTCGTAGTGGAACTGCATTGTTTCGGCCTGTTCTGCCAGGATGCGTCTGCGTTCTTCCAGTGGTTTTTTTAAGAAGGCATATCGTTTTTCCAAAGCAATTTCGTCTTCCTTATCCTCTGTTGTAGTAGGCAACTCCACAGCAGCAGGTACCTCTACAGACCGATGTGCGCTATCGTCTGCATGAACCTGTGCAGCCCCTGATTCAGCTTCAAGTAGTGCTTGCATGAGCACCTGTAACAGCAGCAGCTTATCTGTATGAGATAGCGCTTTGACGGCGGGGAGTAGCTTAGTGATAGCCATGTTTGATTTTTCACCAATGTAATGGCAGGGACCCTACTATTTTGCAATAAAGATAAATCGTACCGATTCAGATATCATTGCGACATTACGTCCTGAAACGGATCGGTTTCAGGCACTGAATGTGATGATGCGTCTAATACGCCAAGTGGATGGCGAACCCTTAGAAATAAATGATGATTTGATTGTCTACAGAGGCGGCGAAGCATATGTCAACTTTGATATTTTCGTAGAGCGCTCACTTGAGTAGCCTTGAAATATGGCCAAGATTACATCGGCAGATACTGTACCTGATTAATACAATCATCTGCATCGCATATAGTTGCAATCAATTCAAGGTCGCGAACGCAGTCGCCGATACTGCTGCGCTGAGGATGGGAATAAATTACCCCATAGAAGAACTGGTCTTGCTGCTGCCTTTGATTTGCGATCGCAAGCAGATCATCATCTCTGGAAAATAAAACACGCTGCAGCTCAGTTGCCCGATTGAGTACTTCTGGGTCAGATATGCCTGCACGATCATCTTCCTGAACTGACAAGACATCTATACTCCGAAGACGAAGGCCTGTTGTAATTTGGCGGGGAATATTTTCATCCATGTAGAGCTTTACGCTCATTCAATAACTCCACGCTCCTTTAACTTTTGAGCCATGCGTGAAGGCGAAGACGATTGATAAAGTTTCTCAACCTTTCTCAAACGCTGCTGGATATCAGCATCAAGAGTTTTTCGATGATCCCAATAGTAGGCCAGTGCAGAATAAATTTTACCCAAGGTAATATGCGGGTATTGAAAATGCAGTTCTTCAGGGCTCCAACCATAAGCCAGGTGCGAGGTAGTCAACTCCACAACCTTCATAGTAGTGCCCTCAATTATGGGTACTTGCTCATCATCCAGTTGGATGTGCTTATATTCCGTCGCTGAATAGGTCACGGATGTGTCTCCTTAAAAGGCAGACGGGGCAAAGAGTTAATAGATATGGCGGACTTCAGAATGACAATTATTCTGAACGGTTCATCGCCTTTTAGAATCTGACCAACCGCCCAGATTGTAGCGCATGAATCAAGTGCCAGCAGTCCAGCACCGATGAGTGGCAAGAGCCCAAATGCAAAATTGCCAGATTCATCCAGGGTCATTCTAAAAGTCACAGAATGACTGACGATTTTGCGGGTGTTTTCTGAGAAGATTTCCAATTCTTCCGCTTCTACCAAATTCAGTTCACACAGCGTACAGAGCTGATTTAGGGCCTGAGACCGGCGCGGACTGTTAAAAGCATGGGCCATTGCGTGGTCCCGCTCGTGAATGAGCTCGTAAATATCAAGATGTAGATCAGCACTTCTTCTACCCGATCTGTTCAGTATGACCGATGGCAACCTGAATCGTAACGCATTGGGTTAGAGTATTCCAGCCCCTTGGCGTGAGTAAACCCTGGCACATTTGTCCATCTGGTGGATAGATCAAAACAGCAGATTCAATAGGATGGGGATGCCACCCCTAGAAGCAGGATATTGAGATGAGATCCGGCCCCCTCAGAACGTCGCTTTGGCTAAGTGCCAGTAGCCTCCTCCTAGCATCGGTCTCTCTCGTGTTAGGCCAGCAAGTGAACTACTTAAACCATCTCTCGTTCTTCAACGCGATGGCCTTGGGGATGGTGTCGCTGAGCATCGCGGCGCTGCTGATAGGGTTGATAGGGACGTGGCAAACACGGGGTCAAAGTGTGACGCTGTGGCTGGCGAATATGCTAGCCCTGGTAATCCTGGGTCTGTATCTGTTCGATTCGTAAGGTGGCGATAATCCTATAAAGCTGGACAATAAAAGCATCGAGTTTGCAAAGGGAGACCCATGCTCTGGAACCGCATTCGACAGGCCATCTATGCTGCCCTAACGGTGCTTGGCTTTGTCTGGACCAACTACTATCTCGTGCAGTTTATCACCGACACCAAAGGGGCCATGACCCTGGCTAATTTTCT
>JBCCRZ010000431.1:0-5617 GCA_039200855.1 Cyanobacteria bacterium P01_D01_bin.44
CCTGATGGCCGGTGAGAGTTCTCAGTAAAGGGTTGGGATGATCCGGTTGCCAAATCTTGACGGTGCTATCCACGGAGGCAGAGGCCAGCAGCTGACTATCAGGGCTAAAAGCCAGCGATGTGATGGCCGCACTATGGCTGGTCAGCGTGTTGACCCGAGTGCCATCGGATTGCCAGAGGGTAATGGTATTATCCGCAGAGCCCGATGCTAGCCAGCGACCGTCGGGACTAAAGGTCAGGGTTTTAATCTCGGCATGATGCCCAGTGAGGGTCGCCACCCATTGATAGTTGCGCCAGAGGGAAATTGTTTTGTCTGCTGAGCCAGTGGCGATCAGGGCTCCATCGGGGCTAATCGCGACACTGGTTACCTTTGCCCGATGGCCGGTCAATACTCGATTGGGGCGAGCTGCGAATAACCCATTTACCTGACGTTGCCAGATTTTGACGGTGCGATCGCGACCCACTGCGACCAGACGTTGACCATGACGCTGCACCGATAGCCCGCTTGCTGTAAGCGATGTTTGGTCTGCACCAGCAGCGACGATTTGCCCATCTGACGTGAATTGAGCACGTAGCATAGCTCTCCCTGGTCAAGGGCGTCATATAGCTCGGTGTCCGCTTGCCGTTGAATGTAACTGGGTGCGTGACTGGCTAAGCTGCCGCCTACTTGATAGCTGATGAGTTGTTCTGCCTGCCCCATAATGATTCATTGACCCAGTACTAGGGTACCCAATCCATCAAGCTTGATTGCTATAGCTTTGGCCACATCGCTTACGACACACCGTAAAAGTAAGCCCATTGGCATTAAAAGCGATGGTGGCTCGCAAGCCGCACAAAGCTTTGTGCGGCTTGCTATATATGCCGCAGCAGAATTACGCTGACACAAATCAAGCAGTGTGTACGGCTTCATCGTGGCCGATATCGAGGGCTTGAATGTATTCAAAACCATGTGTATTCAAACCATGGGCGTGGCCGTAAAACTAAACTTAAAGGCGTGATAACACATTAATACGGCGGTCTACAATGGAAACTTCTAACTGGGCTCCGAGCTGACTATAGGCTTCACGCGCCTGGATTAGCAACTGCCGGGCTTGTTCAAAATCGCCCAGGGTGAGATAGACATCGGCCAACTTGACCATAATGATGGCTTCGCTAAGGATATCGTCATTGGCCATTGCAATACTCAAGGCTTGTTCATAAGCCCCCACTGCCAACTGATTTAACCCGGTTTCGCTATAGGTATCGCCCAGGGCGATATAGACCAACTCAGAGACCGCAGGGTTAAGCGTTAGCGGTTCTAATCTTTGCAGGGCTTCTGCATACAATTCATCTAAGAAATACACCCCGGCTTGGGCCAGGGCCGCTGCCTCGGCTGGGGCGGAGGCGTTATCAGCGTTGACTTCGGCCAGGTGCGATCGCAACAAATCATAGTCTTCTGCAGACAAGAGTTGAAACCCAGCATAGTAAACGCCCTCGTCAAGATTAGACGACACGCCCCCCCGGTTAACCCCTTCCGCAATCACCTCAATAGAATAGTAAGTCCCCAGCTCTAACGCTAAATCAGGAAACGTGACTTCATTCGTTCCCTCAACCGTGGTTTCCCAAAGCACGAAATTGGGGGCATTACGTCCATAGGCCCAATGCCACAACCGAACGGTGTAGCGACTAGCCCCCGCAACGGCATTCCAGCGAATCATCTCTGGCGGCTCACCTATCCAGGTATTGCGAGGGGTAATCACATAGGGCACTGCCGGGTTGTTGCCCCCCCGGATAAAACCTGTTCGTTTTCCCCCCGCTCGGGTGTTAGATGCCCGCCCCCGTCGCCGAGCACAGGCTTGCCAAAAAAAACAGGCCTCGGCAGGGGCAGGGGCCAAGGCAGGCTCTAACAGGGCTAGCCCCAGGGCAAGGGTTAACCCCAGGGCAAGATGTCGGTTAATAAATTTTGGTATTGTAGACTTCATGTTCCAATCTAAGGGGAGGGAGCGTATCGCTTAGGTTAAAAGATTTTTCTAAACAGCCAAAATCCATTGTCTACCAAGGGCTGCCAATCAGGGTAAAGCCAGACCAATAATAAGGATGAGAGAAATCAACATCGCCTAAATTGGCCAGCTCTGGAGGCAAGGGTAAGGGACTTCGACCACTGAGCAATTGTCCCGATTCAATTCGAGTGTCCCCCTTGATCATGGCTAACTGAGCTGCCCGTAGTGCCTCTGATTTCCCTCGTGTATTTCTAAGCTGATCGTAAAACTCGCCCATCAACGCTAAGGTGCCCACATCGTTGACCGCCCAAAGGCTGGCCATGGCTGACTTGACCCCTGAGGCCACCGCTAACCCAGCAAAGCCCAGTTCGGCCTCAGTATTACCCACTGCCGTGCGGCAAGCGGAGAGCACGAGCAAGTCAACTGCCGGTGTATCCCACCCCAGGGTATGGATATCCCTTAAATTCAGCTGCTCATTCCAGAGCTGGATGTAGGAGTTGTCAATATTACCTGGGTTAAACTCAGCATGGGTGGCCAGGTGAATAATTTGGAAAGGGGTTTGCTGTTGTTGCTGAATGAGGTTCTGGCGGGTAAAGGTTTCATTTAAGAATCCTTGACTCGACCATAGCTGGCTGATGATTTCTAACTCTGTAGGCACCGCCGGGAGGGGTTGCAACGCACTAAAGACGCTGGCTCCCATCGCCAACACTTGCACATCCTCTAGGGGCTGATACTGGGTATCGAGCAGCCCCAGTGATGGCATCATCCCGACACTATATTTTTCGATCAAGAACTGTTGACCATCGTGCAGGGCTGCCATCGGCAGGCTTCGTAAACCAGAGTCCATTGAGAACAGAACAGTATCGATTGCGTTGGGTCCCAACTCATCTTCGAGAGGTTTAATCAGCCATTGATAAAGCTGCTGGGCAGACGCGAGATAGCTCTTGGAGTCTCGCCGGGCGGAGGTAATCAAGGTACTGCGAAACTGCCCTATAGTTTGGAAGAGTTCTGCCCGACTCACATCCGGAATCGTCAAGCTAACCGGATCGCCTGAGGCAGTAAACACCATTAGTTCTAGTGGGGATGCGCTTTGCTCAGAGGAGGTTGGTTCAGGGGGGCTAGCGACCGGCTTAGGGGCTTTGACATAGACAATCACCGATTGATTGCCTGTTTGGGAATATACCTGGGTAAGTAACCGTTGAATTTGCGGCGGGGTTAATTCGGTTGCCCCCAGATCTCGCCCGAAATAGGTCGAAAATTCCTGATTTCGTTGGATTTCCACCACTCTCAAAGCATTACGGGCATTGTTACCGCTCAAAACTGTCCTAAAAACCTGATCCGGAGCCTCTTCAAAATCGTCATCGTCGAAACCGTCATCGTCATCGTCAAAACCGTCATCGTCTTCTTCAAAATCGTCATCGTCATCGTCTTCTTCAAAATCGTCATCGTCATCGTCAAAATCGTCATCGTCATCGTCAAAACCGTCATTGTCTTCTTCAAAGTCTTCGGCGTCATCGCGAAATCCGACAGCGTCGCCATCGGCGTCTTCAAAGTCGTCGTCGAATTCATCAAATTCATTCTCAAACCCGTCAAAGTCCTCGTCAAATGCTTCAGCGTCATCATCGAAGCTCTCAAAGTCATCGTCGAAGTCGTCAAATTCGTCAACGAGAGGATCAGACTCATCTAAAGAAATACCGTCGTTGTTCACCTGATTGGCCGTCACAAGCCCGGTTGTAGTCCCGTTAGCACTAGAGAGGCTAACATTGCCACTGACGCCATTGGTGGATTCAGTGAGAATGTCCCCTGTGGCAATAGTGGCATTGGTACTGGTGATGTTGACGTCGCCGCTACTGGCCTGACCATCCGTGAGAATGTTTCCAGTGGTGATGCTGTCGCCTGCCGTAATGCTGACATTTCCACCGGTGCCTGCGTCAGATTGAGTCGTTAAATTTCCGGTGTCAATTGTTTGATTGGCCTGTAGAGTAAGGTTGCCAGCGGTTTCTGACGCGGTGGTGACATTGCCTAGCCGCAGGTTAACCCCTGAAAATTGAACAGGGTGGCCAACCGCTGAGATCGTGTCGTTGGTGTCAAGCATGGTGATGTCACCAATCCCATTTTGGTCAGCGTCAGCTGTCCAGGTAATTGAGCCGGGGCCTGGGGTAAAGGTTAATTGATTATCGGAGAGATCGTTAACAACAATATTGTCATTTGCTTGCAATTCTACATTGGCGCTACTGAGTAAATTTTCTAAGACGCCTTCAGACAGGGTAAAATCGCCTGAGCCGTCTCCAGCCAAAATTTGATTGTCCGCCAGCTCACCATCATCACCCGTCATCACGCCGTCAATAATTTGAATATTGTCGGGGTCTAGCAGTAGAGTGCCTAGTGCGCTCACCCCATCCGCAGCGGTCACATCCACACTGCCTCGAAAAATAAGATTTTCCTTGCCTGAGATTTCGACAAAACCGCCTGCCCCGCTGTTGAGCCCACCGGTTGCTGACACCTGACCCCAAAATTGGGTGGTGTTATCGGCCCAAACAATGATTCGCCCTCCATTGCCCTCTATTTGGGCATCGGCTGCGATCGCAACCGCCTCACCAATAAACGTCTGAGTTGCGCGAGGAGTCAGACCTTGCCCTTGATAATCACCCCCCACCAGGATATTGCCCCCGCCGCTGAGCCCGGATGCCTCCAGGTGAGCCTCCAGGATCCCCACTTGATTACCCAGCACGGCAATGTTTCCGCCCGTATTGGAGACGTCCGCATTGGAAACGCCTGCCTCAGAAACACGGGGATTGGAAACATTTATCGCCCCGGCGACAATTGCAGTCCCCGGTTGAGTCGGAATGGCCAAGGTTGAATTGGTCAAACTCACTGTGCCATCCGCATTGGCAACCAGTCGGGTGGCGTGCCCCATGTCGCCGTTGGTCAACAAAGTTGGCAACATCAATGGTGTAAACCTGGGGGCATTCAATCCGACGGTGGATGGTTGAGAGGTGTGCTCAGCGATTTCCAGATCGAGCAACCGACCTGCCTGGCTAATCCGAACAATCTGCTCTCCAGGTACGGCGGTAATGGTAATATTACCCCCCGGCGTCGATAACTCGCCCGTATTAATGACCGTGCCGCCCAGCAACGTTAACGATTGACCAGGGGCCAGAGTTAACGCCCCCTCATTGAGCAGGACGCCAGGTTGAGCCTGGGTAAACGCAAACGCAGTAGGGTCTCCGACCAGGGCTGCATAGTGATTGCTGCCGACAGCACTAAACCAACCGTCCTCAAAGCCAATGCCATCGGCGGTGGTGAGCGTGAGTGATGCAGGCAGATTTAATCTGGCATTAGGACCTAAGATCACCCCGGCTGGGTTTAACAAGAAAAGGTTGGCCTGACTATCTGAAATTTGAAGCAGGCCATCAATAACAGCAGGATTTCCGCTGACGATGCGCGTAAAAATGTTCTGAATGGATGGCTCCGCCAAGAAATTGACGATTTCCCCATTATTTGGCTGAAAATTCTGAAAACTGTGGAACAGATTGTCCCCATCTGCTGATAGGCTACCCTCGCCAATATCAAAACGTCGCCCCTCTTGAGTAACAACAGTCCCGGTGCCATCTAAGGCGGGTATGACGGATTGGGCAC
>JBCCRZ010000432.1:0-5605 GCA_039200855.1 Cyanobacteria bacterium P01_D01_bin.44
GTTGCGATCGCAATCTCCTTAGCCTCCGCCTTAGACAGCTCTGGGCGATGGGCACAAAGCGTCTCGACACAGTGCTCCCCAATGGTCATCAGCGGGTCAAGCCGGGTCATCGGATCTTGAAAGATCAGCGCCACTGCCTCACCGCGAAACTGGCGCAGTCGGCTGCGGGAAAACTCAAAGATTGACTGTCCTTCAAACCTGGCCGAGCCCTGCATCCGCGATCCGTTGGGCAATAGCCGCAGCGCCGCCCGCCCCAGGGTTGATTTGCCACAGCCCGATTCCCCCACCAGGCCCAGCTTTTCACCCGGTTGCAGGGTAAATGAAACCTGATCCACCGCCCAGGTAGACTGCCCTGGATAGGCGACGCAAAAATTCTCGACGGCTAACAAAGGAGCATTCATCTAATCGGCCTAATACCCATTACCCATCCCCCCATTCCTCTACGACCATCCCCCTTCGCCCTTTACCTTTCTCCCTTCCCCTTCCACTCCCTATGTCTCAAACCGTCGCATCAAATAGGCCACCCCAAAATCCCCGTTAGGATGCTTCTCCAAAAGGTTTGCCAGCTCAAATATTTTTTCGGCGATCTCGGGGCCGAGCTTGTCGATGGTGGCCTGCTTTTCCCGATATTCAGACTCTTTAGCTCTGATATGGGCTTGCCAGTCATCGGTAAAAATCAGCGGGATCAGGCTGTCTAACTTGAGCTGCTCGAGGACATTCCACTCGCCGCGATCGCACCACATGCCTTTGCAAACAGGGCAGCGCTCAACAAAAAAAGCCGTCGAACGCAGATTAATCCGTCCCCGGACTAAATAATGACC
The DNA here is from genome assembly GCA_039200855.1 of Cyanobacteria bacterium P01_D01_bin.44. Lineage (GTDB taxonomy): Bacteria > Cyanobacteriota > Cyanobacteriia > Phormidesmidales > Phormidesmidaceae > SIO4C1. The sequence continues at coordinate 822 of JBCCRZ010000432.1, forward strand.
GCAGTTAGGGCATAGCCCGGCTCGACCATCTAATGGAGAGGGTCGATAGTCAATCTGTAAAGCGCTTGGCAGTGGCAGATCATCTAAGTTTGCACTGAGATCAACCTGGCTCCTTTGCCACTTTTGATAGGTTTCCGATTCGATCCAAGCGCCCTGACAAGTTGGGCAGCACTCAGCAGACAGGTCTTCCCTCAGTTGGCCAGTCTCTAACGTGACATCAAAATCTTTTGGACAGCGCACCGCGTCGGCTCCCTTGTTGGCCCCGATACTTTCACAAAACACTTTCAGTATTAAACCATTCGACTTGTCCGCCTTGCCAAATGATTCCGCAAGTTCACGATATCAGGGTGAGCAATCCTTGACTAAATTCTTTGAGTGAGATCAATCGCTGCTCTACCCTTTGCTGACGCTGCTGCCGTGTTGTTGACTGCTGAGCTGCCCGTAAAAAATTGAGATCAACCCCCAAGAGACGCAAATGCCGATGCATTTCGGTGATGATTGACACTGCAGAATCCGACTGCTCGATGTCGGCCATTACCTGCGCCCGTATTTGAGTTTGAAAAAGCTTATTCAAGCTGGCTAGCGCTGTTTGCAACTCGCCAAAAGATTCGACGCCATGGGCTAGCGATGCCTGTAGGCTGACTAACTGACGCTCAAAAGCTTGAAGGGCTACCTTGAGCGTTTCCGACGATTGCATGACCCAATCCCTTACGAAATAATCACTTTTCTAACAACACCAGGCGTCACTTTGCGCTTATTATAAAGTAAATGTAAAAATGTTGTATAGAATACATTTCCCCGCCCTGCGCGAAGTTTGTTTCTTCGTACAAAAGGCCCTTTTTATCAATTTCTAAAGCCCACCTAAACAGAGTGCTCAAAAGAGAGGGCTCAAAAGCAGCTCAGACCCAGATATTTAGGATTAAACATCAAGATTCACTTCAATCTAAAATACCTATAGTAAAGTAGTTTCTTAACCTGGTGATTGCACAGCCTACTGCCGTTAGAACAAGCTCTTTTGATTGATCCCGAACACTTATGATCCCGAACACTTAACAAGTAATCATTAGTCGTACATTTGTTCGATTTAGAGCTTACAGCATTAAGTCTTGTAGGCATTTAGTGGCTTATCCATCAATTTTTTGGTTTTTTTCTCTCTGTATGATGGTTTCTCTGTAGCCGAGCTTGATCCCACGCTTTAAAATTTAAAGGCAAGGGCATCGATGGTCTTATCAACATCCACCTTCAAACCTCCTAAAGTGCCATGACTGTTACAGCGCCTGCTATCCCCATTGACTGTTTGCTACCTAACTGGCTAGAAACCTGCATCATTGAGCAGACTCAAACCTCTGGGGCAGCGTCAAAGCCAACGGGCTGCAAAGATAACAATCAGCTGGTTTGTCGCGCCTTTGAGTTTGCCTATCAGCTCCACAAAGGTCAAATGCGGGCCTCGGGTGAGCCCTACATTGCCCATCCAGTGGCTGTTGCCGGGCTATTGCGCGAGTTGGGGGGGGATAGCGCCATGATTGCAGCGGGCTTTCTCCACGACGTGGTTGAGGATACAGATGTTACGGCGGATGAAATCGAGGAGCATTTTGGACCCGAGGTGCGTCAGCTGGTTGAGGGGGTTACCAAGCTTTCTAAGTTCAATTTTCGCAGTAAAACAGAGCGCCAGGCAGAGAATTTTCGGCGGATGTTTTTATCGATGGCCCAGGATATCCGCGTGATCGTGGTGAAGCTGGCAGATCGACTCCACAATATGCGCACTCTCCAGCACCTCGCTCCCGAAAAGCAGCGTCGCATCGCTCGTGAAACCATGGACATCTTTGCGCCGCTGGCCAATCGTCTGGGGATCGGGCGCTTTAAGTGGGAACTAGAAGACCTCTCCTTTAAGTACCTTGAAAACGATGCTTACCGAGAGCTGCAATCTCTGATCTCCGAAAAGCGCGCTGATCGAGAAAACCGGCTTAAGCAAGTTGCCGATAGCTTAAAGGAGCACCTTACCCAAACCGGCATCAACTGCATCGAAGTCAGCAGCCGCCCCAAGCACCTCCACAGCATCTATCGAAAGATGGAGCGACAGCAAAAAAACTTTCATCAAATTTACGACATCGCGGCCATTCGGCTGATCGTCGAAAATAAAGACGAGTGCTATCGTGCCCTGGCTATTGTCCATGACATGTTTAGGCCGATTCCGGGCCGCTTTAAAGATTACATTGGTCTGCCCAAGGCTAACCGCTACCAGTCCTTGCATACCGTCGTGATTGGCAGCTACGGTAAACCGATTGAGGTGCAAATCCGCACGATGGAAATGCACCATATCGCTGAATACGGCATCGCTGCCCATTGGAAGTATAAAGAAACCGGTAATAGCAATACCCAGGTCTCTGCCGACGATGAAAAATTTACCTGGCTGCGGCAGCTGCTGGAGTGGCAGAGCGACCTTAAAGATGCTCAAGAGTATCTGAGCGATGTCAAAGACAACCTGTTTGACGAAGAGGTGTATGTCTTTACCCCCAAAGGGGATGTGATTGCCTTGGGGCGCAATGCCACACCGGTTGATTTTGCCTATCGCATTCACACGGAAGTCGGGCATCGCTGCTGCGGCGCACGGGTTAACGATCGCATCGTTACCCTAGATACCCCGCTCCAAAATGGCGACATTGTTGAGATTATTACTCAGAAGAGCAGCCACCCTAGCCTTGACTGGCTGAATTTTGTCGTGTCGGCAGGGGCGCGTAATCGCATTCGTCAGTGGTACAAGCGCTCTAACCACGATGAGAACATGGCCCGCGGGCGGGAAATGCTCGAGAAAGTCATGGGCAGAGATGGTCTAGAGGCGCTGTTGAAATCGGCCCCGGCCCAAGAAGCTGCCAAGCGGTTTAACTACCAAAATGTAAATGACTTACTCGCCGGTCTAGGGTATGGCGAGATTACGCTAAATTCGGTCGTTAACCGGTTGCAAGACATTGTCAAAGCGCAACAGCCAGTAGAGGTCAAAGATTCGGACTTGGTTGAGGCGATCAATGCGACCCCCAAGTCCATCATTAAAACGACGCGTCCCACGCCTGTTAAGGGCAAAATGACTGCCCCCATAGCAGGCGTAGAGGGGTTAGTTCATCATATTGCTGGCTGCTGTAACGCTTTGCCAGGGGAGCCGATCATTGGGGTGGTGACCCTAGGCAGTCGTGGCATTGCGATTCATCAGCAAGAGTGCCCCAACATTGAGAAAGTCGATGGGGATCGTCTGATCCCCGTGAGTTGGAATTCGCCTGAGTGCAGCACCGGTCGCCCCCACACCTACCCTGTGCAGGTCAAGATTGAGGTGATTGATCGAGTTGGGGTGCTCAAAGACATTTTGTCTCACCTGTCAGACCTTAAAATCAACGTCCATCGGGCGGCGGTTAAAACATTTCCAGGTCAGGTTGCCGAGATCGATTTAGGGTTAGATGTCAAAGACCATATCCAGCTCAACCAAACGTTTAATCAAATTCGCAAAATGGCTGATGTGCTTAAGCTATGGCGAGTCACCTCCGTCGATCATTAATCTGAGGGTGGGTAATCCATGGCTAACGGCAGCTCCAATCCGTTTGATCAACTCATCTATGAGCCCGCTTTAGAATCCCTGGGTGATGAATATTTTGATATTGTAGCTGCGGCTGAGTTTCCACAGCATACGATGCGTTTTCGGAACGATGATTTGCTTGCAAAGCTTGACCTCACACCAACCCAGGTAAGCGATCACAACTTTATTGACGCCTTTGGTAAATTTCAAGACCGGTCGCCCCTCCTGGCCCTGCGATACCACGGCTACCAATTTGGTGAATATAATCCCTATTTAGGCGACGGTCGTGGCTTTCTTTGCGGTCAGGTGCGCGGCCTTGATGGTGAACTATACGATTTCGGCACTAAGGGCTCTGGTACCACCCCCTACTCTCGCGGTGGGGATGGTCGCCTGACTCTAAAAGGTGGCGTGCGTGAAGTTTTAGCCTCAGAGTCATTGCACGCACTCGGGGTGTATACCTCTCGCTGCCTGAGCCTGATCGAAACGGGTGAATCGCTCTGGCGCGGGGATGAGCCCTCCCCCACCCGATCGTCTGTGATGGTGCGGTTTAGCCGTTCCCATATCCGGTTTGGCACCTTTGAGCGACTCGCGTTTATCAAGCGCCCCGATCTCATCCAACCCCTGCTCGATCATGTGATTGAGGTCTATTACTCTCCACTAAAAACCATTGCAGACCGCCAAGAACGCTACGCCCAGTTTTATGCAGAGCTAGTCGAGCGGGTCGCTGACCTGGTTGCCCAGTGGATGTCGGTGGGCTTTTGCCACGCCGTTCTCAACACCGACAATATGTCGATCACCGGGGAGAGTTTTGACTATGGGCCATATGCCTTTATGGATCAATACGACCCCACCTTTACCGCTGCTTATTTTGACTACGGGGGGCGCTATTGCTATGGCAACCAGCCCGGCATCTGCGAGTGGAATCTGAAAAAGCTGCAAACGCCCCTGGCCCTAGTGATCGACCAGGCAAACCTGGACGCGGGCCTAACCCCGTATGAAGAACAATACAAAACCGCCTATCGAAAACGCCTGCTGCGCAAGCTAGGGTTCAAAACCTTAGAGCCTGCTTTAGTGACGCCACTTCTGGTCCAAACCTTAGACATGCTCCATAAGACTCAGGTGGGCTATCACGATTTCTTTTTGGGGCTCACTCAGCAGTTTTCACCCCAATGGCGTCAGTCGCCAGAGGGCATTTTTGCAACCACCATTGAGAACTCTGACA
>JBCCRZ010000433.1:0-5604 GCA_039200855.1 Cyanobacteria bacterium P01_D01_bin.44
ATAGAACAACGTTTATCCATTGCTAAACCTTTAGCATCTGGCAGTTTTTGCTACATCTGATATTCTCTAATCAATATTGAACTCTACAACGCTAACCTGACAGATGTAACAGATTACCGTCATGATTGGACTGCGCCATCTTAGTATTAAGTCAAAAATTCAGGTGATGTTGCTGGTTGTCAGCCTGATTTCGATTATCTCGATCAGTTTCTTGGGGTGGAGCTGGGCTCGGGCAGAGCTAAAGCAAACTATTTTTGACCATCTCACCAGCATTAGGGCGTCAAAGGCTTATCAGATTGAATCTTATTTCACCACCTTCAAAAACCACGTTGAAACCCTCTGCGAAGACCGCATGGTGGTATCGGCAGTGCAGGAGTTTGACTCGGCCTATGATCAGCTCAACCGAGAAACGGCTCCGACCGACTGGGACAATGCTATTCGCGGTTATTATGAGCAGAACTTTTTTCCAAAATTGACCGAACATATTTTGGGTACGCCGAATTATGAAACCTATGCCCCTAAAGGCAATGCGGCCCGTTATCTGCAATATCATTACATTGCCGCTAATCCTAATCCGGTGGGTCATAAGGATGCCCTGACCGATGCCGGAGATGGCAGTGTCTACAGCGCCATCCATAGGCGGTACCATCGCATTTTTCAAAATCTAATTCAGAAGTTTGGCTACTATGACTTCTTTCTAATTGATCCTCAAACATCAGACATTGTCTATTCCGTTTATAAAGAAACGGATTATGCCACTAACCTAGGCGATGGTCCCTACGGCCGCAGTAATTTGGCTGAGGTGATTGCAGCTGTGCTGGACAATCCTGATCGCGGAGCGATTCAAGTTACAGATTTCAAAACCTATAAGCCTTCCTACGCGGCTCCAGCGGCGTTTTTGGCGGGTCCTATCTATGATGGCCCAACGTTTGTGGGTATTCTTGCGGTGCAGATGCCGGTCAACGAAATTAACCAGGTCTTAACGGGAGGAAAGAACTGGGAGCAAGATGGATTGGGGGTGTCTGGAGAAACCTACTTAGTCGGGCAAGATTATCTGATGCGCTCCATATCCCGGTTTTTGATTGAGGACAAAACGGGATATGAGGAAGCTCTGCGTTCAATTGGCACCCCCAATCGAACAGTGGAGCTGATTGATCAATTGGATACCTCGATTTTGCTCCAGCGAGTGAATACCGAAGCTGCTAAGGATGCGATCGCAGGCCAGGAAGGAACCCAGATCATAAAAGATTATCGCGGTGTTCCTGTGCTGAGTTCCTACGCTCCCCTGAATCTACCGGGGCTAGAGTGGGCTATTTTGTCGGAAATGGATCTGGCTGAAGCCTATCAGCCCGTCTATTCCCTCCAAACATATTTGCTCATTTCAACCGTAATTTTGATGCTGGCCCTCACCTTTTTGGCCAGTATTATTGCCGCTAATTTTGTGAAGCCCATTGATACCCTGATTGCGGCATCCTGGAAAGCAGAGCTGGGAAAGGAAGATGTCAAGGTGCTCTTTGACTCCACCGATGAATTTAGCGAACTGGCCACCATCTTTAATACGGTTGTACAAAGAATGCGTCAGCAAATTAATAACGTTGAGCAGCAATATCATGAAGCTCAGGATATTTTGCAGAAACTCCTGCCGGGCGAGATTATCGAGCGCATCAAGCGAAAAGAATCCTTGATTGCAACCCAGACCCAGCAGGTTACTGTTTTATTTGCCAAGATTGTGGGTTTAGGTCCTCTATCTGAACAGCAGACTTCTAGCGCTTTGAATCAATATCTGAGCGAGCTATTGAGTTCCTTTAACCAGGCCGCGAGGCGCAGTGATGTCGAGCCCTTTAAGTTTGCCAGCGATCGCTACATTGCCACCTGTGGTCTCACTAAACCCAGGCTTGATCATGAAAAACGGATGGTAGATTTCGCCCTCAATTTGCTTGATCTCATCCAAGGTTTCAATAGTCGTCACCAAACCCGCCTGAGTCTACGTATTGGCATTCACACGGGCACTGTGGCCACAGGTATTTTGGGAAATCAACAGTTGAGTTATGACCTGCTGGGCCAACCGGTGGCCATTGCCAGTGGACTCATTGACACGACGGACACCAGTGTCATTATTACCACCCAACTGGTGCGCAATCGCCTCAAGGGGTTCTATGATTTTCAAAAGGGGGATAGTCTTTCTCTGGAGAATCAGGCAAAAATTGACACCTGGATACTCCGCAAAGGTGCCCTTACTGACCTAATTGGAGAACTCACCAGCGGCCTTTCCAATGGTTTACCTCCCGAGGGCTTGGCTGAAGCCGAATTATTATCTTCAGATTTCCTGGACAAAGGCGGATCATCGGATAACAAAACAGGTGAAGAAGCGGATCAGGTAACTGCACAAGCCACTCAAGATTCATCTAAAGTCGAGTCTTCTTCTTCATTGGCAGCAACTAATGAATCCTCAATTATTGGTGATCTTGCTGGAGAACTGGGCCTTGACCCGTTTGACTCTTAAGCATGTGAGTCCACCTGACGCTAGAAACTATGGATGTAGCTATGGAAAAAATTCAAATTACGTGGGCCTTGATTTTAATCACAGCAGTCCCAGCCTGCTCAATTGGCCTGGGAGAAATTGTTTCACGCCTCCGCAACCATCCGTTGACGGATATGTTTCACAGTATCCGCGTGTTTGTCTTGCCGCCTCTGGCTATTCTGCTGGTAACCCTAAAGCTATTCCATGTACCTGCTGGAGACATCACAATACAGATTATTTCCACAGCAGTGGGGTTGGCCATCATTTACAGCCTCATTGCCCTGGTAAATGGCATTCTGGTTCCGGGAAATCGTCAGTATGACTGGCAAATTGATGTTCCGAATTTACTCTTTCAGGTAGCTCGGGTTGGGGTTATTCTTTGCATTGCTTCTTATCTATTAGCCACCGTATGGCAGGTAGATTTGAGCAAAGTGATTGCTGCCCTGGGTGTGGGATCTTTGGTCATTGCCCTGGCTCTGCAAGATACCCTCAGCAATCTGGTGTCTGGGTTTTTGCTCATTTTCGAATCTCCCTTTCAGGTAGGGGACTGGATCCGCGTCAATGATGTAGAAGGCGAGGTTCTAGAAGTCAATTGGCGGGCAGTACGACTCAGGACGCCTGATCATGATGTGGTGATTATTCCAAACGGAGTTTTGGGCAAAGAGACCATTTACAACTACACGTTGCTCTATCCGCTCCATGGCGATCTCATCACCTTTACCTTTTCCAATGAAGAAGCGCCTAATCGTGTGATTCCCGTCCTCAAAGCGGCAGCACTGGCGGTAGAGGGCATCTTGGCGGAGCCCGAGCCGGAAGTTCGGCCCCTGAAATTCACAGACCATCAAGCTGAATATGAGGTGCAATATTGCATTGCTGATTTTACCCATGCGTCAACAATTCAGGGGCAGTTTACTACCAATGTCTATTACGCTGCAAAACGCCATCGGTTGATGCTGCCGATGCCTTTCGAGAAACACTATGTGTTAGAGGATAATCCGTTTAATGGTCAGGATTATGTCCCTGATATTTTGAGAGCCCTCGCGGCTTTACCTATTTTTAGAGTGCTGGATGAAACAGTGCTCAACACCCTGGCTCATCAGGCAGAGGTGAAATACTATGGCGCGGGTGAAATCATTATTCATGCGGGAGAGGTTGATGAAGGGATTTGCATTGTGCTTCAAGGCCAAGTCATACTTTCATGCCCTGATCACGCAGGTAATGCCCATGTGATTTCTTATCTTGAAACGGGTGATCTTTTTGGGGAAATGTCGCTGCTGCGTAACGAACCGAGCTGGGTTTCTGTGACAGCACTGCAGGATGTGCAACTCGTGGTGCTAAATGGTGATGCCGTATTTTCAGTTGCTCAACAACAGTCTAACTTTGCCTTAGAAATGAACCGCTTCATCGATGAACGGAAAAAAATGGTGCAACGCTCGACAGAATTAAGCCCAGAGGCTATGGCCATTGCCCCTCAGCCTTCGACATCCTAGACCTCGGTGAACCGCACAGTATGGGATCCTGTGGATATTACTACACATCAATGATTTGTTGTGCCACTTTTCGGAACTCCTGACTCACAGGATGTTCCGGATACTTCATACAAAATATTCCCTCGCTGGCTAACAACACCATGTCTTCCGATAAGGGAAAGATGCCTGCCACCGTTTCAGCGTAGGTGTCTTCCACCTTTTGTCTCAGAGCACCCTGATTGATTTGGCTGTGGACTTTATTGATGGCCAAGAGCATTTTCCGAACTTTAAGTTGCCGTGCGACATCAATCGTGACCGCAGTTCCCTGATAGTCCTGTTTATCGGGACGCAAAATCAACAGCAGAACGTGGGAAATGGCGATGGACAAAAAGGTTTCCTTGGATAAGCCCGGATGGGTATCGATCAGCAGATAGTCTAATTCCAATGCCTTCACCAAACCGCGAAACCCTTCATTCATCAGCTTGACGTCGTAGCCATCCTTTAAGATGCGGGCAATATCGTCCGCCTTCACACTGGAGGGAATTAGAAATACTTTGCCATTGCTATCAATGCCAGTATTGGAGGTGACGTCGTAGGCCGCTGCTTCAATGGAAATTTCACCCCAGAGGAAATTATTCAGGGTTTTATCGATTTGTTCGGACTCCAGATCAAAGAGATTATGAATCCCCGGTGAGGGCACATCAGTGTCCACAACACCAACCCGATACCCCTGAGCAGCAATCGTTACCGCCAGGTTAGCTGTAAAGTTAGACTTGCCGGTTCCGCCCCGGTAGGAATGAATCGAAACGACTCTAGGCATGAGAACTCCTCAACGCACAATCCAACCAAACTGGTCACTCTTGAACCACAGTAGCAGTTGATGAGTAGCACCCATCGGCAGAGTTACGCTCCATCGATTAATTGGAGGGGCTTTCCCAGATTCCGGCTAACCTAGTGCAGCGTTAAGTCTAAATTTTAGGGGTTGTAGCCTGGGTCAAACGAAGTGCGCCTCACGCTACGGCATACTCGAATTTTTAACGATGACAATGCCCGTCATTCAATTCGTGGCACTTTCAAGATTTTTTACAAAGATGACACGAATGATTAAGCCTCTAGAAATGAGATCGCACATAACAAACCCCTCACTCACCTTGAAACGATTGCCTCGATTCATAGCTCACCAGCCCGACTCAACATTGACCTCACAGCAACTGAAACGAGTGCTGATTTTTGTCACCCGGCAGCCTCATTCACCCTCACCAAGCTGATCCACACCTGCTGATTCTCATAGAAATCTCCTCTTTGCTCGATCACAAAGCCCCCTAACAAGGCCCCTAGCCATAGCTCGATCAAGGGTCTTTGCAGCTGATGCTGTAGCTCCACCAATTTGACTGACTCAGACTGATTTTCCAAATAGTCAGAGATTCGCTGACTCCAGGCTGAGGCATTTTCATCGTGGGCAACGGCTAACGTACTTTGCTTTGTTTGCTCAACCGCTTCAATATCGTCCACCATTGCCAGGATATTCGCTTTATCCACCTCCCCCACAACCGACTCATTCCCATCCGACACCTCCCCTTTTGAACCTTCCCGATGCCTCGAAATGGGTTTAAC
>JBCCRZ010000434.1:0-5601 GCA_039200855.1 Cyanobacteria bacterium P01_D01_bin.44
CCTAATCTTATGCTGACCCTATCCACGAGGACTCCTCCCATGAGACGCTTAAATAGACCCTCAAATCGCTTATTGCGTTTTTTGCAACTGATGTCTTTTGCTGCATTTGGCATATTGTTTGTCTCGATTACCCCTGCCATGGCTCAAGAAGCTGCTGGCGGCGGCGGCTTTCAAGGGGCGCTGACGGGCGTCCTTAGTTGGATTGACAACCTAGGAATCATCGCCCCGCTGGTGTTTATCGGCCTTTACATCGCGATTACAGTTGCATTTGTGCCGGCTTCCATTGTGACGCTGGGGGCTGGGGTTGTTTTTGGGGTGGTTAAAGGCTCCCTGTTTGTATTCGTTGGCGCTATGCTGGGGGCCACCGCTGCCTTTTTAGTGGGTCGCTACGTTGCCCGCGATTGGATTGCCAAAAAGGTGGCCAATAATGAGAAGTTTCAGGCGATCGATGAAGCTATCGGTCGCGAAGGTCGCAAAATCATTTTTCTAATTCGCTTATCGCCGGCATTCCCGTTTAACCTGCTCAACTATGCCCTGGGTCTGACTAAGGTTTCTCTCAAAGACTATGTCTTCGGGACTGTTGGCATTTTGCCAGGGACCATCATGTATGTCTATTTAGGCTCATTAGCCGGTAACCTGGCGATGTTGGGGTCTGGTGACGCCCCGTCTAACCCAGGGGTTGTCTGGGCTATTCGTATTATTGGCTTTATTGCAACCGTGGCGGTGACGGTATATGTCACCAAGGTTGCTCGCAAAGCCCTCAAAGAGGCTGTCCCAGCTACCGCTGAAACCCCCCAAATGCCATAGTGTTTGACTTATTGGTCGATGGGCTTTGATTGCCAGGAAAAGGAAAATAGGAAACTTCTACGTACATATACTCGATGTCAATCAAAGTAAGATTCTGGGGCTTTCTCATTGCAACGGTCATTTTGATCGCGTGCTGTTGGAGGCCCTTTTTACTCCTGTGGGACCACACAACTCTGATTGCCTACCTGGATAGTCTGGGAGGATTTAGGGTCGTGTTTTTTATTGGAGCCCACGTTGTCGCCAATGCGTTTGGGGTCCCTGCCACCCTTTTGGTGATTGTGGGGGGGGCCGTTTTTGGGGTGTTTTGGGGCACGATTTGGTCAGTAATCGGGGCAACTTTGGGGGCGATCGCAGCCTTCTGGCTTGCCCGCTATCTGCTACATGACTGGTTTAAGCGGCGTTTTGACCGGTCCAGGCGTCTACGCGAATTCAATCAAATGATGCACCACCAGGGTTTATCCTGCGTGATGGCAATCCGATTTGCCCCGATTTCACCGTTTAACTTGGTCAATTTTTTACTGGGGCTTACTTCAGTCCCGCTGCGACATTACGCGCTGGGCACCCTGGTTGGCATTATCCCAGGCACCTTGATCTACACCTGGTTAGGGGTGACCGGCAGAGATGCTCTCCATGGCGAAAGCCTGCTGCCGCTTATTCTGTGTCTAAGCTTTTTAGCCCTGCTGTCGGTGATGCCGATCGTCGCCAAGCGATATCTTAAAACGGAGTAGCCCCCAATATTCTGGCTATGTTTCAAAAAGTTAACGAGGCGAGAATACCCCCACAAGCCAGGTTTGACCCGCCGTTCGATTTTGAGCTATGGCGCAGATACCACCGCACGTTCAGCAGGATAATCTCAGGTTGGAAATGACCCCACTTGGCGGGTTCTGAGGAAGGCATGAGATGCAGGTAGGTGCGACGGAACCAGATGCTGTCTTTTCGGCCCTCAACGTTGCCGCATAACATACTCTATTGACGGCAAATTTATTCCGCTTCCATCTGTCTTCAACACCTCTAGGTCTTCAACACCTTTAGCACGTGGACTCCGGCAGATCAAGCGGGATGCGAATAGCGTTATCCATAGAAAACCTCCAGGGGAGCCGGCATCTCAATCATCCCGCAAGCGTCACCGCACTGTTCACAAAACTGGATGTAGCGGTCAACTACGGCAATTCCGGATGAATCCTTTAAAAGTGACCAGTTGGATGATGTGATTTAACCTCTCAAACAACCAAGCTTGAGGAAACGCTTAATCTCAGGCAATACGGCAGAGTGTAATAACAGCATCAGTGCATATCCAAAAGAGGTGTTGAAAATGAGAGTCCGACTGGTCCCTATTCTAGCTGTCTTAGTGAGTCTGTCACTATCAAGCAGCGTTATGATTTTCCCTTGGAAAGGCGAAGTCAAAGCTCAACCTGCCGAAGCCACTGATGATCCGGTGCTTTTAAGAGCGCTAGCCGAGCGACTCATTGGCGTGCATTTCTCTCCAGAACATGAGTTATTGGTTGGCACTCTCCCCGACGCTCTTCCTGTAGAGAACTTACCCATTCCGGACGGTGCAAGCATCCTAGGTAGTGTAGTACGGGGCGATGATTACATGGAAGTTGTTCTCACCTCGACGCAGTTACCCGACGAGATTGTAAACTTTTACGAAGAACAATTGCTGAATGCTGGATGGCGAGTAGGAGAACCTCAGATTCAACTATTGGAATTCTCTAGGAGTGACGCTGATCAATCGGCAATGAACTTACCTCCTATCTATTGCTCTGACACTGAAAACATCGCCCTCCAAGTTTCTGTCGAGCTACAACCAGAGCAACCCACCGACATCCGGCTCAGCATCTTTGGAGCAGAGATCTCTGGTCTGTCATCAGGTTGTCAGTCTAATGGGCTGGCGTTCTTGCCAAATTTACAGCTTCCAAGTGGTGTAGAGATCTCGACCAGTCACGCTGGGAGTGACGGTGATAAAGCACTTTATACAGATATTGTGGTCAATACGAGTCTGACTGGCGAAGCGTTGTTATCGCACCTGAGTGAACAGTTTGAGCAAGCTGGCTGGACCCCAATGGAGCAGATGAATGATGATATATTGTCGTGGGCAAGTTGGACATTTGAAGGAGAACCGGGAGAAACCTGGCAGGGAGTACTTAACATCATTAAACTTCAGGGCGTTACGGATGAATATTTACTCAGAGCGCAGGTAGCAAGGGTTAGCAACGTCGGTGCTTTACAACATGTTAATGAGTACCTCTGATTTCAGCTCTGCGATAGCGCAAGCGCTGACTTGGCAGTTCGCAGACGGATAGGCTGCATTTTTATCGACTGCGATTACCCTGGACTCAACCGTATGATTTGAGTTGAGCACTTTTTGGGGCGATGGCACAGATACTACCGTTCCTCATATTTTTACCCATATTTCACAGGGCAAATATTTCTAACTAAAAATATGCCCATTGTGTGCCCGGATTTGCTAAACCTTGAAAAGAAATCATAGTCCTGGGGCTCATAGCCTTAGGGCGAGCTGTTTAAGGTTGGGTGAGTCAGTGTGAATCGATATAACCGGGTTTGGCGATCGCTTCGGCATAGATTTCGATATATCACTGTGGGCATTGCGATCGCACTCACCCTAGCGATCGCCTCTCCTTTGACCGCCCAAGAGATGTCAGCGACCCAGCAGAGCACCGAAACCGCTGAGGTCGTCGTCGAGCAGCTGACTCTCTTCGAAGTTGCCGACACCTCAGCTACCGAATCAGCCGAAGACCGAGCTGCCATTATCAACGCAAGAATCGAGCGCTATCTTGCCGATCCCGCTGTCGGTAGCGATCTGGTAACGGTGCAATTTAACCCCCAGATCAGATCCCCCGTCATCTACGTGGGTGATTTGGAACTGCTGACGGTGACCGCCGGGGACTTGGCCGCCCACAATCGCTCTACCGCCAATGACCTTAGAGATAAAGATTCCCTCGCTGAAACCTGGCAGGTTCAACTCCAAGACGTTTTACGACAGGCCCAGCAGGAGCGCCAACAGGGCTACATTCCCATCGCCATCGGCATTATCACCGCTATTATCGCGGCCGCGATCGTTGCCCATTGGTTAGCGGGCCGTTTCTGGCGACGTTATTTGCGCCCCACCCTAGAGCGCCTCACCTTTCATGAAGAAGCTCCTTCTAACGGCACCTTTACCGCAATCAACCTCTTCATAAAGCTGACCTTACTTCTAGTCAGGGCCAGTATTTGGGGCACCGCCATTTATTACAGCACACGGTTTTTTCTGGTCACCCGCCAATGGCGTAATGTCGTTGCCAAAACCCTTTATAACAGCGTGACAACTCAGCTCTTGCCGGTAGGAGACGAATCCTTCTCCCTGTTAGAGCTGTTGCTGTTGTTAACCATGATCTTTTTGGTGATACTGGGGGCCCGCGCTATCACTAACCTGTTGAGCTCCCGGGTGCTCAGGGCAGCCGGTATCAACCGAGGGTTGCAAGAAGCCATTGCCATTTTGTCGCGCTATTTGCTGATCATCGTTGGCACGATTGTTGTTTTACAACTTTGGGGACTGGATCTCAGTTCCCTGACCCTGCTGGCCAGCGCCCTCGGTATCGGGATTGGCTTGGGCTTGCAAAACATCGCTAAAGATATCGGCAGTGGACTGGTACTGGTGTTTGAGCGCCCCATCCAGGTCGGCGACTTTATCGAGTTCAGCGACAAAATGGGTACCGTTGAGCGCATCGGCATCCGCAGCACAGAAGTTCGCACCCTCGACCAGGTCTCCATCATCGTGCCCAACTCCCAGTTTCTTGAGAACGAAGTCACCAACTGGAGCCACCGTAACCCACTTTCTCGCATTCATATCCCCATCGGTGTTGCCTACGCCTGTGACCCAGAGACCGTGCGTTCTATTTTGCTATCGGTCGGTCGTCAACACCCCGAGGTTGTCGCAGCCCCAGCGCCCCAGGTCTTTTTCCAGGGCTTTGGCGACAGCGCCCTCAACTTTGACCTGCTGGTGTGGATTCGCACACCGAGCAAGCAACCTATTATCAAAAGCGATATTAACTTTGCGATCGCAAAAGCCTTCCAAGCACACGAGATCGACATCCCCTTCCCCCAGCGCGATCTGAATCTGGCCAACGGAGAACTTCCCATCTCTTTAGATAGCAAAACCCAGGCGTTGTTAGCGCAGTTTTTGAATGGAAGAGAGTAGTGAGTAGTGAGTAGAGGGTAGTGAGTAGAGGGTAGTGAGTAGCCTCTCTGCTTTCCGCCCTGGAGTCTTTCGTGCATCTCCGCGTCTCCCCTTCTCCGTGTCTCCGCATCTTTACTTCCCTATCCTCCCCATCTCCCCCATCTTCCACCACCCGCTAACCTTACAAAGGTCTTGTAAACCTCAATCGCTCCCTCCCCCTATAAGGCCCCAAAACATACGTATTCAAAGACATTTATGCAGGGTATTGCGTGATTGAGTCCTAAAAATTGGGCAAAATTACGGAAGCTGTACGGATCGAAAATATACGGATTTAATCGGAGATAGGGAGATTCAAAAACGGTGAATTTGTAAATATACTGATCTCACTGATCAAAACAGCTAAACAGCAACAGAAAAGATTGATAAAAACAACTTAAGTTGGCTCATTTCCTAAGTAAATACCGAGCATATTTTTGGTCATTAAAGATACCAATATGATTCTGTTTTTCTGCGTAAGTTGACTTAGGCTGGGAAACACAAGTGCATCCATGCAAGAGGATTTGCGTGGTTTTGCCGCTAGAGTTCACCCAGGAAAAGTTTGCAATGCTTTTAGATAC
>JBCCRZ010000435.1:0-5588 GCA_039200855.1 Cyanobacteria bacterium P01_D01_bin.44
TGACTGGTCGAGCAGATGGAGGGTAATGACGGCGGCGGGGTTGAGGGTTTGTCCTGTGGGGCGGGTTTGGAGTGCGATCGCACGCATAAAACATCGGGGCAAATTACACCTGATCCGGATCAACCCCTAATTCTCTTAACTTTTCTGCCAATCGGTCGGCTCGTTCTTGAGTGCGTTCTTTTTCTAACCGTTCCTGCTCGGTATCGGTTAAGAGCCAGCTACCAGATGAATCACACCACCTGAGCCAGGGGCCTGGAAGCCCTTCAAAGTAGCCATCCCAAAGCCCCAGGCCAATCTCGAGATCGTTTAGCCAGATCATCGGGGCCTGATCTTGGACCGGCTGCTCTTCGTAACGGCTACCGATCAGCTTGAAGTATCGTATGCGCTGAGTATAGCGGCTATAAACAATGTAGTGAGGTACTCTCAAGTACTTTTCATAGGCGACGACTTTGCTGGGGGGGACTGTTTTATCAGCCCCTTGGTTAGCCTCCTGAACGCCATTAGCCCCTTCAAAACCGGTCTCTGGACTACTCTCTGGGCGACTGTCTCCGATCTGGTCAGCCTCCTCATAAAATCGGCCCAAATCTTCCCGTTCTGTGCGGGGCGATAGAAACTCGATCACCACTGTGGGGGAGTGACCCTCTTGCCAAACCACATAGCTGCGTCGAGTGTCATACCCATCGTATAGTCGAGGTACGTTCAGCGCTAAAAACCAATCGGGTCGCTTGTGCCAGAGCGGGTGCAGCACATCGTAATAAAGGTTTAGATCAGACCCGGTAAACCGATTATCGGCGGCACAGTCTTTTAGGGACAGCGTGCGACTGAGCAATTGGGGCTGCAAATCATGAAACTCGTCTGGCAAACCGGGTTCCTCAGGAAACTCACTGGGCAAGTCATACATCGTCGGCAGCGTCTCACGGGGCGAACGCGGCGGATTGGTTTGGGGGATAGAGTGGCCAGTGAGAAAGGTCATGACGAGCGAAGACTTGGCTATTATTTGCTATATTCTAAATCAGCCGCCCATTAGGGTACACAGCTCGATCAAAATCCCAGACGGGTAATGTATCCGAAGATAATCGGAAACTTTCTTGAAATGTAATTGAAGTAGGATAGTATGTGGAAGCTTTCTACTGATTTGGATGGCTTGGGATTGATATACAGAATATTTCTGGATATTTGCCAAAATCAGGTAGATATCCAACAAGTTTCCGTATAGTAAGTTGTTATGCCGCTTGCATTTGGGTCTCGCAACGATCTAGTTGCCAGACAGCTCTTCCGCGATAAAGTCAAAATCGTTCGGCGAGCAGTCCGGCGGTCTATTGTCAATGTCGCAGACCAAAAGCCAACGATCATCAGCCGACCGACGATACGTCAGCACAACACGGCCTGCTTCAGGCGGAAATTGTTCATCGGTCGGTACAAGACAGAACTTGCCGACAGCGATCGCAATGCGACCTTCAACGAGTAAAACCTCCTCTTTGAAATACGACTTAAACGACATCTGAGAAAGTGCATTCTCAAACCATGCGACAATGCTTGGAACACCCCGTATCAACGCGGCACGGTCATGGGCATACACTGCTTCTGAATCATAAAGAGTCGCCAGTTTTTCAAAATCACGGGTTTGGCATGCAGACAGCCACTCACGAATGGCCTCTCGCACTCGTTCTTTAGTAGAGGGATTATTCATTATTCGGCTCCTGTTGATGGATTTGATTGAGAAATGATGTGCTTTCAGTTCTGTGACAGACCCGGCTCGCAATCCTTACTCTCGGTTGTAGATACAGCCACCGGAGTTGTTAATTATGTTGAGGGAAGGCCAAGTGGGCAATCAATAAAATATCCCCAGCCACCGTTTTCAAGGCGCTTCACAACTTCGGTTGAGTTTCCCTCATCAAGTACATTGCCATCATTGTCTTCAATTCGCCATTTGGCTTGAAGGAGTGCAATATCGCCAATAATAGCCTCTCCTATAACCTGGCTAATTAACGTTGGCCTGCCCTCCAGAAAAGGGGCAAATGCATCCCTAACACCAGCGTGACCTGCATGTGGCGGCTCATCGGGTGGGAGGTAGATTTTACAGTCGGGATGGAATAGGGTGACAATGGCGTCCAAGTTACCCTCCTTTAAATACTCTCCCACACGCTCCGAAACTTCGCGCGGGTGTTCGGCTATACGGTATGTCACTCTATTGTCCTCCTAGCTAAAGTCAGTGGGGGTGCAATCTGGTGGTGTGTTATCCATATCAAAGAGAAGAAGCCATCGATTGTCTTCGGCCTTACGATATACAAGTGCAACGCGTCCAGCAGCATTATTAGAAGGGGCCTGGCCTTCTGGCGGTTGAAAGCAATATTTTCCAACAAGCAAAGCCAATCCTCCATGTTGAAAGGCATGCTCTTCTTTGAACAAAAGTGAGCCTTCAAGGCTAGCAAACATCCCTTCATACCACGGCTTTATTTCCTCAATGCCTTGCATCATGGCTGCGCCCGCATTCGCATAGAGGCTTTCAGGGTCGTAAAGTGTGAAGAGCGTTTCTATGTCTCTTTCATTGAATGCGTTCATCCAAGCATTGAGGTTTTTACGTACTTTATCAATTTCAGTCATCGTGAACTTTCCTTTTTGGAGTCTAAAATTAATTAATTGCATTCAAAAAAGAACGCATTTTCTCGATGATAAATTGACCATCTTCTTCTAGCGCAAAATGCCCAGTATCGAGAATGTTATAGTCAATATTTTTCACATCACGTTTGTAAGCCTCTGCACCGGGTTCCGGGAAAAAGGCATCGTTTTTGCCCCAGACAAGCAGCATCGGCGGCTGTGTATCTCGTAAATATTGTTGCCAAGCAGGATAGAGCTTGACGTTATTTTGATAATCGTAAAATAGTGCCAACTGCATTTGATGCTGTCCTTCACGGGAAAATTTGGTGATATCGAGATTCCAGCTATCGGGCAAAATACCGTCAGGATTACGGGTGCCATGCGTATACTGCCACTTCAGACCTTCGGCGCTAAAGACCTGTCCTGCAATTTCTGCTTCTAGTTCTGGCGTTTTATCTTGCCAATATTGAAAAATGGGTCCCCAGCCTTCAGCAGATAATCCTTCTTCATAGGCATTCCCGTTCATAACGACAAAGCCCTTCACTTTTTCAGGATGCTTGGTGGCGATTCGATAGCCAACAGGTGCGCCATAATCTTGAATCATCAGCACATAGCTGTTCAGGCTGCGCTGAATCAGAAATTTATCGATGGTCTCAGCAAGATTATCAAAGGTATAGGTGTATTCCTGCACGCTAGGGAAACTACTATCACCAAAGCCTGGATAGTCAGGGGCAATCAGATAAAACTCATCTCCTAATGCAGCCAGGACATCCCGATACATATGCGAAGAGTGAGGATAGCCGTGCAGCAAGACCACCGCTTTCTTGGAAGGGTCTCCAGCCTCGCGATAAAAAATATCCAGACCGTCAACTTTTTCTGTACCGTAACGAACGCGATCTAAATTCTCTGTAGTCTGTACCATTGTGGTTTCTCCTGATTATGTTTTCTCTAACAAGTACGGCCATATTGATCGAACTTATTAGAAATTTTTCCTAGATATGTTCTTCCAGGCTTTGCTTCGTCTGTCGGATGTATCCGACAAAGTGTTTAACGTCACATTTTTCAAACGGTCCCATGTAGATTGCCGACAATCTCATTCATCGGATTTTCCGTAAAGGAATATCTGTTTACGCCGCGAGCTATGACTTAAACAAATCGTGATAGCTAGAAATCCAACTCTCTAGTGAGGTTAACGTCACGTTGAAGCGCCTAGAAAGAGATGCAGAATCGAGCACAAAAGCAGGCTGAAGTTGCTCGGGTGCCGTTTGAATCGCTTGGTAGAGTCCGGCAACGATGCCTGCAATATGGGGCCCTGCTGCCACTGTGAGAGAATCGCGAAACGTTTCAATGGGCATGGTTTCAAAAGAAAGTGGGCGACCTAAACAGCGGCTAAAAATATCTGTTAATTGATTCCCATCCAAGGCTTGCGGCCCGCCTAATTGAACAACCTCATTGGGGAGTTCTCCAGGCAGGGCCGCAGCGGCAACAACGCCAAAATCTCGTGCAGCGACCCACTGAATTTTGAAATCGTGAGGAATGGGATAGGCAAGAACGCTGCTGGTCATCAGGTGATCAATGACCCAAGGGCCGAGCAAGTTTTCCATATAAATGGTTGGCTGTAACCCCAGAAAAGAGAGACCCTCAGCCTTTAACTGGCGCAAAATACACGCACCCGGATCTGTATCAGCCTGCTCTGAGTTTTCGTCAGCAATGGGGCCAGATGTATTCCAAATGATCTTGGAAATCCCAGCGGCTTTCGCGGCCTTGACAGCGTTGAGCCCAAAGCTCACCCCGTCTTCATTAGATGCCCGAAAGGTGGGGACTAGTAGGAAAACTGCATCACAGTCTTCATTGGCTCGTTTGAGAGAATCGATATTTCCCATGTCTCCCAGCACAACCTCAGCCCCTTTGGACACCCAAGGCTTTGCTTTCTCCTCACTGCGCATCAAGACCCGGATCTGGTGTCCACGCTCCATTAAGGCTTGGGCGGTAGCACCAGCTTGGGTGCCATTGGCACCATATACAAGGATTTTCATAATTAAAGATTTCCGTATTAGATGAACTGTTCTCAAGTCACATGATTTGCGGCAACATTAGTGTTTCAAGCATCAATTTCGTCCAGCAGTATGTTGGGTAAGTCTTGAACTAGTTGTTGAAATCCCGAGAAATCTTCCAGGGCGCGGGCAACGATCAGCGCTCCCTGAATCCGCTCGATCGCGGCTTGGGCCTGTTTGCGTGCCTGTTGTTCTGATGCGCCAGCCTCAATCAGAACACCACTTACGACACTAATCCAGGCTGAGAAGGCATCTTTCAACTCAGATTGAAAGCGATCCGCACCGCCACTCAACACCATTATTCCTAGAAGGCAATTCTTTTCGCCTCCCAGATAAAATTCCTCAACACCTTTAGCCCAGGCTTCTAGCTTCTGGCGGGGCGAACCTTCCTCGGTCAGAGCGGCGATCATTAATCGCTCAGCTTCTTGGGCCAATATCTGCATCGCAGCTCTAGCCATATCTTCTTTACCTTTTGGAAAATGGTGATATAGACTCCCTTTCAACAACCCCGTTGCTTTGGCAATCTGGGCCATCGAAGTTCCTTCATAGCCATTGGTACGGAACACGTCGGCGATTTTGTAGGCCAATGCGTCACGAAGTGAGGGATTTTCAGGTGTGGTCATTAGATCAGCTCTGCTGAGGAAAGCAAAATTATACAGAAGAGTTGAACGAAGGAGGGGTTAGAAACGGCTGGCGCAGAGTCAATCCCTTTGGCCGATAGCGAATACAGTCAATATGAATGTGTACTAAGCACTGAGTATGCTCGCCAAGATGGAAATGCTTGGAGTGAGTTAAAGGGTTATGCATTTTCTTTTACCAAACGTTTGGTCAAATTCTAGCGTTGGTAAATTCATATTGTCAAGCGCAGGTATCGGCTGGACGAGAGCACAAGCTATCTCAGCCTCACCCGCCAAGAGTTTCTCTAAATTTAGTCAA
>JBCCRZ010000436.1:0-5582 GCA_039200855.1 Cyanobacteria bacterium P01_D01_bin.44
TAACGCTCTTTATTGACTTTCGCTGAAGGATAAATATACCGACCATTTTGCGTGCTTTCAAGGTGTGTCCATCAGAGAGAGCCTGAACGAAAAATCGTCGTTTCAGATTTCATCTATCCAGAGTCAATAAAGAGCGATAAGGATATGTTGCGGCTTCAGCTTGAACTGTTCACTCTGATGCCCTGTGCCCCAGCTTTGAATGCCGATGCGCTGGGCAAGCGCGGCAGCTTGGTCTTGACCTGCGATCGCACCCACCAGTGCAACCGAAACTGGAATCGCGGCGGTTACCCCCGTCGTGGTAATCACGTTCCCGTCAGCAACATAGCGAGTATTTCGCAGCCATTCAGTGTCAGGAAATTTCTTTTTGAGTCGATTAAAAGAGAACCAGTGTCCAACGCTTTTTCGACCCTTGAGTAGCCCTGCATTCGCGAGTACCCAAACACCATCGCAGACGCCTACAAGCGTAGCCCCTTTCTCTGCCTGCGCGCAGACCCATCCCAATAAAGTCGGATCTTTTTGCCGCATCACAGCGGGGACAATCACATAGTCAGCGCCTTTGGGAAAGCGTGAGTCAAATTCTGCAATTGTAGCCTGCGGTTTGAAGCGAAGGGCCGGCAGCATTCGGATAGGGTCTGGGGTTGTTGCGATCGCAAATACCTCCGCAACCCCTGACTCAGCCAAAATGCCATAGGGAACAATATAGTCTGTTAGCTCGGTGAAGCTATTCTCTGCAACAACTGCGATAACTGGCTTTGCTCGAGCGAATCTAGGAATGTAGTCAGGAATACTGGACACTGTAGGGGCATCTAAACTCGATGAGCCTGCACTAGGTATATCGTCTCCTATCATAGAACGAGCCTCTACAGCTGCTACAGAGACCTTCAGTATAACAGCTACGCTCTATCGTAGGCATAGCAATAGAGCAGCACACAAATCTTAAATGGGATCTTGTAAACAAATTGTTGTCAATGAAGACTCGGCAATGCTCAATGAGCCGCTAGGATACGCTAAATTTCTAGCGTATCCTAGCGGCGTAGCCGTCAGTTAGAAAGCATTCATTGAGGTCAGTGAACCTCTGAGATGAATGCTGAACTTATGACACTAGAGCGCTGAGGGATCCACAGACGGCGGAATAAGAACCGTATCAATGACATGAATGATGCCGTTATCAGCAGCAACATCAGGCTGAATGACAGTCGCTCCGTTGACGCTCACGCCATTTGCATCAGCAACGATATCCAGATCTTCTCCGGCAACGCTAGCCACGGCTCCAGTCGTCACCTCGCTTGCGGGCACCTCGGCAGCAATCACGTGATAGGTCAGAATCTGTGCCAGTACGTCTTGATTTTCAGGTAAGAGAAGCGCATCTAAAACGCCCTCAGGTAGGGCAGCAAATGCCTCGTCTGTCGGCGCAAAAACCGTAAAGGGGCCTTCACTATTTAGCGTATCTGCTAAGCCAGCAGCCTGGATGGCAGCAACCAGTGTGTCGAAAGAACCGCTTGCTACGGCGACATCTACCAGCGTGTCTTCTGTGGGTGCAAGCTCGGCTTCTGTGGGGGTTTCAGTCTCTGCAGGCATCTCAGATACACTGTCAGATGTACTATCAGTAGCCTGCTCATTGCAAGCCACTGCAGCTGGTAAAATTAACAGTACAGCTGCTAGGCCCGCAAGTTTGTTGAAGGATTTGGGAGAAATTGAAAATCGCATAGGGTCCTCTGTGATTTAAAAAACAATGCTTTGCCGTGGTTAAAGTCGAGCCTCATCTAAATCTCTACAGGACTTTACGTAACCACTGCCTGTCTGGATTTAAACTCAATGGCAGGTGTCACATCTAGAACACGTATCTCGTCTTCTGTAATGAAGATCTTTAAGTTGAGATGGCTATCCACGATCTGCGCTAATCAGTCAATGCACATTCAAAGCACATAACCTGTGAGAGCAGGAAAAAGCGTAATTAAGGAGAAATCGTAATGTTGCAATCCAAATCTGTATTTGTCAATCCAATCGGTTTGTGTGATCCAACCCCCAATGGCTATACCCATGTTGTGATCGCCCCAGAGGAAGGTACAACTGTTTACATCGCAGGGCAAGATGGCCAGGATGAATATGAGAACTTTGCCGATGATTTTGCCACTCAGATAAAGCAAGCCTTTAATAATCTGCGAATTGCTTTAGCGGCAGCGGGTGCACAGCCGAAACATGTTGTCAAGATTAACACGTTTATCGTTGATCATAATGAGTCTAAACTAACGCAGTTAGCTTCCGAAGTGGGGGCCATGTGGGGAGAACAAACGCCTGCCCAAACCCTTGTTCCTGTGCCAAGGCTAGCATTGGATAGGATGTTGTTTGAAGTGGATGCTGTTGCTGTGATTCCTGCCGGTTGAGCCTTATGTATGGCAAAGTTTGATACGGTTCGGGGTCAGTAGAGCATATGTCAGGATCGTCTTGAGAATCCAGCTCAAGCAGCAGTCTGCGGGTACTCTGTGTAAACAGACGGGATATCCCAGGCCTCAGCAATTAGACCATCCACGATTCGCCACACGACAACTGCGTCGAGTTCGATGGATTGGCCTTCAAATGTCATCCGGTCCCTAGCATGTACAACAACCAGCTCATCTCCAACAGGCGTAGCAGAGAGGGGGCTGACCTGAAAAGTGCCATCAGTTGCCGCGCCCAGTTTCTCAAAGAAGGTTCTCAGGCCGTTTAGACCGACATAGTCACCCTGGAGCTCTGGCAGCTGGGGATTGAAGAAATGCCAGACAAAATTTTCGGTAAACAGGTCAGCGGCTTCAGTCAGGTTGCTGGGGTCCAACCGATTCAAAAGAGAGACATTGGGATGTTCTATTGTCATCATTGTTTTTCTAGTCATTTAACTCTGCCAATATGTTGGTCTATGCTTGCTGAGTAAGATTTTGTGACAGGAGCCAGTATCGGAGTTGACTACTGGGTACCGTATCGGTGTAGATTTGCTTAAAACCGAGATGCTTATAAAAAGGGACATTCTTTTCATTATCTGTCCTCAGCAGACAGGCAGTGTGGCCCTGGCGCTGCATTGCACCCAGCGTCGATCGGATCATTTTCGAACCCAGACCGCGCCCTTTCGCGGTTGGATGAACCCCCACTAACCACAGGTAGGCAAATCCATCTGGCGCTCTTTTCTTGAGTTCATGCTCACAGACGCTGTCATGGCCTTGCAGTCGTCTAAAGGCCGGTAACCCCATTAGCAAAGGTGTCCAAATTAGGCCGCTGCGGGTTAATTGAGACAACCGCAATGGCAAACACTCGCCTGAGAGCCAGGCTAATGCCCCGCCTTCTGGAGAAATCTCGACACCTCCACAGCGAAGGCTACAGCGGATAATTGGTAGAAAGAGGTTTGTCAGATTTTGCATCCGGCTTGTGGTGTCAGGAAAGACATAGGTCATGAAAGGATCTTGCGAAAAAGCTGCTCCGAGGATTTTGGCAGCCGACTTTTGCTGGGTTTTGGTCAATAAGCTATCTGAAGAGGTCACCATATCGCTTCGCAAAATTTTAGGAACAGATTAATCAACTGGACGGTGCAAACATGAGGATAATGTGCTGAAGAATACCAGGATATCTAGCTGGTGATAGCCTGCCTATTTATTCAAGTCCCCAATCAGATATTTGACATCAACCGGTTGGTCATTTTGCCCCCTTAAATCCACCCAGGCATCTGTCCTGGCCATTCAAGCGTCTTCCTATGATTTGATGGGGCTCACAGTCGGGCAGGAAGCCCAGATCGGTGCCCTCTCAGTAGATAACTGTGGTAGTGCGATGGCTCATGGAGCAGATAAGGGGTCGGTTGCATGCCCAGTGCTAAAATGTTGGAGTCAGCCACAAAACACCTTGCCAGCTATTCACATCTCTTAAGTAGGCACTCATTTAACGCTCACACTAAACTAGGAAGGTGAGTTACGAGGGTATGAAAATGATGGATGTTGGACTAACTCATATCGCCCTTCCCGTGTCAGACATTGAGCAGAGCATTCAGTTCTATGCTACCTACGCCGAGATGCAAGTGGTTCATCGCCGCATTGATGCAGACCCGGCATCCCAGTCGTCTGGC
The DNA here is from genome assembly GCA_039200855.1 of Cyanobacteria bacterium P01_D01_bin.44. GTDB lineage: Bacteria > Cyanobacteriota > Cyanobacteriia > Phormidesmidales > Phormidesmidaceae > SIO4C1. The sequence goes on from JBCCRZ010000436.1 coordinate 4,085, forward strand.
TGTCTGATGGTACCCGACCGTTGAGGAAGTTATGAAACACGTTCTAATGGTCTGTCAGCCTTAAATTTGCAAGTAAGACTGACTCGATACTAGGCGACAAGTCACTAAACTTTTCCACTAGCCAGTTGTTCGTTGAGGGGCTTTTTTAAAGGTCAAATTTGCGGTAATCCATTGCACACCAGGAACCTTCTCAATCTGCTGGATCACTTGTTTGGCAGCTTCTTCGTTGTTGACAGCGCCTGACAGGAACACTGCCCGATTATCTACCCTGACCACTAAGTCGTCCTCTTGCAACATGTGGGCTTTAATGTCGTGGGCAATATCTGCGTCATTCTGGCTGCCATTGTATCCTTGGGCTATGCAGAACCCCTCTAATGTCTCTCCTGAACTGGAGACAGCTATATTTTCCTCAAACTGACAGATATTCTGATCTCGTTGTTCGATACTATTGGCTAAGGTAGAGAATACTGGCATAGGTTCAGCGATAGCCGGTCGTAAGCCACCCAAAAAGGTTAGAAAAACCAGGCTAAACAACGATAAGAGTCGCTGAATCTGTCTGCTGTGTTTGATGACAAGCAGACTGGGCGTCAGGGTAATCAAGACTAAAAAAAGTAGAAAAAGTGCATCGTCCATTGGTTTTATCTCCAAATTATGAAAGGGTATAATCAGCGCCCTAAACCCACCAGGGCATTTGTTCTGTGCGAGGATCGATCCCTGTCCAGGCAGATATTCTGATATATTCACCCGCAATTGCCACATGAACTAACTTCAGGGGAAGATTCGCAGGGCCTCGCTGCACAACCCCATCCGGGCCAAAACGTGAGCCATGGCAGGGACACTGAAACTGATCTGCCTGGCCATTCCAGGGAAAGGTACAGCCTAAGTGGGTACAGTTGTTGACAATGCCCACAGGATCAATCGTGCCATCGGCTGTCACAGTTAAATAGGTCGGTTCTCCGGCTAAGCCTGCAATTAACGCTCGGGTGCCAGGTAATTCAGCTAAAATTTGGCTGACAGGAATAGGATTACCGACCCGGTCTGTCGCGATAATGGTGTCTTCTCGATCGCCATTTGTCGGTGGGAACAAGAACTTTGCTAAAGGATAAGCACCAGACGCAACTGTGCTGGCGACAACAGCACCTGTCAGGAAATTGAGCAGCTGCCGTCGTGGCAATGAAGGGGTGTTCAATGAAAGACTATTGTCCATAAAAGGTTGCCTCCTTTGAGTACTCCAGAGGAGCTTCCTCTGGAGTCATAAAATACTAAGCGTGAGGATGCTGGGTTGATGAGCGGGTATTGATACCCAGCAATCCGTAGAGTGCGCAAGAACCAAACAGCGCTGTCAGGGCGGGTAGCAAGGCAAAAACCGCCAGGCCAATCCCTAATGCTGAGCCTTGATAAACGGCTAAGCCTAGATAGAGTAAGATGCCTGCGATCGCAAACCGGATCAAACGATCGAATAAACCCACATTGTTAAACATTTTGCTTTCTCCTTAAA
>JBCCRZ010000437.1:0-5574 GCA_039200855.1 Cyanobacteria bacterium P01_D01_bin.44
CCAGCCTTGTCCCATTTACCCGAGGCAACGCCATCAGGACCCAATTCACCAGAGCCAGGGTCGCAACCTGTACCAACCCATTCCCTGACAGATCTATTTGCAGCCGGGTCTAACTCACTGGTGGCCATCGCCGTGGGCAATGCCGAGGGCACCCGCACCCCTACGGGCGGTTACACATCGGCCTATTACGGCCATGTTGACCCTGGCAACGGCATCTGGAACCTGGGTAGTTTTTCCTATCAACATGGAGCGGACTCCCCCCAAGCGGCTGATATCAAACAGCTGCGCCGACTCAAAGCCCAGGCCACAGAGCTGCGTCGGCAGGCCAGGGGTCGGCGCATTAAAATGTCCGTAGAGGCGGAGATTAACGGCATTGACCTGGCCAATCAGGCCCCCCTCGCAGCGCTAGACCGGGGCTATATTGCCTGGCTGCACCAGGCCCAGCAATTGCCCCTGGATGAAGCCGAGCAGATCATCTGGGCCAGGACTCAAGCCTTCATTGCCCCGGATACTGGCCAGTGGAATGCCGCCGGACTGGGTAATACATTTGAATTAATTAAGCAGGATCAAACCCGCCGCTATCAAGCAATTACTAGGGTTTTAGGGCCATAAATATCCGCCCAAAAAAGTTCCCTAATTTTTTCTGATAGAAGTACCTTTCCAGAATTTACAATTCTTATGAAAGAGATCTTGTTTTCCACAGCGTTTCCACAGGCTTTCCACAGATGGGGATTTTTTTTCCACAGAGAGCTGACGGGGTTAATAGGTTTTTGCCGATACCTGTGGATAAAATCGCTAGCTTAAAGCGCATCTTCACGACGGACTTTTGTAACAGAGTAAGACGAAAAAAATGGCCCATTTCGCCTGTCCTCGTGAACCCGAAATTTTTGTTAAGACGATGACCCATTTCAGCGCTGTTGAAAATTGCAGGTACTTGTCCCACAATAATCACCACTGCTCAGAAGCCCCATAAAACGCCAGCAAATAAGCGAACTACAAAAGCGGCAGGGGCGGCTTTGCCGTGCCAATTTTAATGAGGAGATAAATATAATGACAGCTCAGACCGTGAGTTTATTAGTCGAAATCCCCGAGGAGCTGCATGAGTCGCTGCAGAGCTATTTGGATACCCATTCGGCCTGGAGCCAGAATCGAGTATTCTGCGCGGCCATCTCCCTGTTTTTGATGCAAAATGGCATGGCTCAGCCCAAAGTCAGTCGGATTTATCTAGATAGTTTGTTTGAGGCGGCTGCCTAGGTGGGGTGACGATCCATTAAGTCACAATTCGTTATGTAGGTCGTGCCCAAGCCATAGATTACGCTGCTCAGCCACTCAGGGATTAGCTATTAAAAAACATCCCCATCCTTGCTAATCCCTCCTGTAGGGGCATTGAATATCCGAACCGGTCACAAAACCTTAGATACAGATATCGTCCAGATATCGTTGAGAGAAATTCAGATTTTGAAGATAAAAATGGGCCCTGGCCCACCACAATCTTGATCCGATGCTATATTCGACATCAAGTATAGTTCCCCACAAAATTGTGAAGGGGCTATACTTGTAGCTGAGAAAAAGTATCGGTTATAGAATTTTGTTTAATGTACTAGCGAGTCTCTCGTGTTTTGTATTGACAAGCATCTTTCCGAAATCTCACTCTCTACGTACCTTTGATTTTGGAGATAACGTTTATGTCAGTTTATGTGGGTAATCTGTCTTACGAGGTGACAGAAGCGGATTTGACAACTGCTTTTGCAGAGTATGGGACGGTTAAGCGAGTTCAGCTCCCGACCGATCGTGAGACTGGTCGTATGCGGGGTTTTGGCTTTGTGGAAATGGGCACAGAGGCAGAGGAGCAAGCGGCCATTGATGCGCTTGATGGCGCAGAATGGATGGGCCGTGATCTGAAAGTAAACAAAGCTAGACCCCGTGAAAATAGAGGTGGTGGCGGTGGTCGTCGTGATGGTTTCTCCCGCGGAGGCTACTAAATTCAAGGCTAGTCTTTTAACCAGGGTCTAATTTAAGAGCTTTGCATCCTCAGCGGTGCAGAGCTCTTGAGCTTTAGAGAGGTCTGACAACTGCCCCCTTACTTTTTAGGGGTTCGATTTACCAAAATATTTGCCACAAAGCTAGAGGCGACAAACCCCAGGATAAACAGCACCAGCAAAGCCACACCACCACTGCGCACCGCCGGTATCCACAACAGTACCCACCCGAGTAAGGCAAGGCCCGCCATGGAGAAACTGTAAAGGGTCATGGTGCGTCGAGGCCAGCCTGCGCTGCACTGGTAGACCGCCGCAGTGGGGATAATCATGCCCAAGGCGATCGCACCCCCCACCGCCATGAGCCAGGCTGAGGTAGCCTTTTCGTTAGTCAGGGCGAGTGCGATCGCAACCCCACCCAGGCCCAATGCCCCCGCCAACAGCCCCCCAATCCAGTTAGAGGCAGCCAGTTCATCCTTAGACAGCAGCATCCGACCGTAGGGATTGAGCCGCAGCAAGAGGTTAAATAGCGGATCGGCCACCCAGCTAAACAGCACTAAGCTGATGTAAAACACAATAAACGGAGCCGCAAGGATCAGCCCCAAGGTGCTACTGCTGGCAATCAGCCGCAAAATCCGAAACCCGACGATCAGCACCGCCACCACCAGCCAGCGCCGTCCCTCTGACAGCTTCGACATCCACAGGGCGTAGCGCAAAAATGCACCGTAGATCACATTGGTTGCCTTTAGCGCCTGGATCATCCCCCGCCTGGCCCAGTCCAGGTCCGGCTGTAGCCGCAACGCCTCTTGAAAAGACGATTGGGCCTGCTTAGGCTTACCCCGATCGAGCCAGAGCCAGCCCTGGTTAGCATGGGCCAGGGCATCTTCTGGATCTTGCAGCAGGGTGCCCTCAATGGAGCTGGCGGCCTCCTCGAATCGATTCAGCTGCTTGAGACTGAGTGTCCGCAAATTGTTGCAACCCGTGTGGGTGGCATCAAACGCCAGCCCTTGTTCCGCGGCGTCTAAGGCTGCTTTCCACTGACCCTGGTCGGCTAAGATGCCTGCCTTGAGAGAATAAAAGCTCTCGTTGGTGGGGTCGAGGCGGAGGGCATCTGCGATCGCACCTTCCGCCGCCTTGTAATCATCCCGGTGATAGTGCACATCGGCCAGCGCGTAGTGGGCAAACGGCATTTCTGGGTTGTTGCCAATCGCCTGCTGAGCCGTCTCAGCCGCATCTGGATAGCGCTTGAGCCGGGTTAGCGTCAGCGCCAACAAGGCCAACCCCCTGGCGTAAGTTGGGTTCTCTGCTAATAACTCCCGCAGGGCATCCTCTGCCTTTTCGTAGCGATGTTGCTCAAACAGTAATAAGGCCCGTTCAAAATATGCGCTCATCTTGGCACTGATTATTGACTCATCATTGCAGCTTCAGATACTGCAAAATCTCATCGTAAATACCATCTTGATTGGCATGAATGGCATAGTTTCGCGCCGTCATAAACCATTCCCCCGTAGATGGTTTAACGCTACCAGCCGACTTAACCAAATCCCGAGTCTCCAACGGCTTCGGGATGCCCGACTTAATCGCTTCCTGCAACTTAGCCTCCACCGCCAGGTCCACTAGTGCCTTTAAATCTGCCCCCGAAAACTTATCCGACTTTTGGCTGACATGCTCAAAGTCGATATCCTCCACCGGCTTACCCTGGCACAGCAGCCGCAAAATCCGCGCCCGACCCACCGCATCCGGCGGCGGCACAAACAAGACCCGGTCAAACCGACCCGGTCGCCGAAACGCGCTGTCCAGATGCCAGGGCGCATTGGTCGCCGCCAAAATCAGCACGCCCTCGTTAGAATCTTGTACCCCATCCAGCTCAGCCAAAAACTGGTTGATCAGCTGCCGCGCCGTACTCTGACGAAAATCAGACCGCTTTGCCGCCAGGGCATCGACTTCATCAAAAAATAAAACACAGGGCGTATTTTGGCGCGCCTCCTCAAAAATTTCGTGCAGGTTTTTCTCACTGTTGCCCAGCCACATATCCAAGACGTCACTGATCTCAACCGAGATAAAATTCGCCTCGATTTCCCCTGCCGTCGCCCGCGCCAGGTGAGTTTTACCACACCCCGGTGGGCCATACATCAAAATCCCGCCGCCGATGGTTTTGCCATAGGCCTTATACATCTCCGCATGGGTCAGCGGATAGATAATCTTCAGCCGAATTTCTTCCTTGAGCGACTCCATGCCGCCCACATTCTCAAAGGTGATGCTGGGCCGCTCGATCACCTCGCCCAAGCCATCATCTACAATGTCATCCCAGGTTGCCCGGACCCGCCCATCGGTCACAAACGCATCTGCACCCGCATCAATGCCCAAGCGCTCAGCCAGGTCAGAGGTTTGTAAGGTCGGATCTTGCACCATCGCCGCCCGAAACTGATTCACCGCCTCGGATACTTCCCCCGAGCGCAGCAACAGTCGAGCATACAGCGTCAGTACCGCCGCCTTTGCCTCCCCCGAGCCCACTAAATTTTCCATCAGCGCCAGCGCCTGGGCATCTTTGCCCTGCTGATAAAACGCCCGCGCCAGCCCAAACTGCAATTCCCGATTATCTGGAGCCATCTCCAGCCCCTTCGCATATTCCTGCTCAGCCGCCGCTGCCTCGCCCCGACTCAACAGCGTTTCGGCTAAATGCTGCCGCAGGGGCACATTTTCGGGTGAAAACCGAAGCGCTTCTCGCAGGGCTTGGATGGGATCGGGTGCGTTAAAAGTCATAGGCAAGTTAAAGCAGAACTGTGACTAAGATGAAACGTTTTGTTAACCGAAATTAATATCCCCTATCGATCTTAAAGTCTAGCGGTTCATCTTCAGTGCAAATTACGTGTTTTTTATGAATTCAATAAGGTCTAGCAAGATTTCGGACGGTGACCTGTCTAAGTTTTGGGTCGCAAAGCAAGTAGAAGGCGGATTCAATGACGGGTTAAACCAAAATATGCAATACTTTCAACCGTTCTACTCGACCCATTCCCCATCTTTCCCATCTCCCTCTGGGCAAGGTGACCTTGGCCCTTACGTTTCTTACTACTACTACCCACTACCCACCACCCACTACCTCCTCCCAATGCCCCTCGACACCTGGTTCCCCCTCGCCATCTACTACCACGATCTCCCCGACGCCGCTCAGCACAAAGCACCGCTCCTAAAAGCCGTTCTAGATCTAGAACAATCCTGTCACGAGCGCCGCAACTTCCCCGAGATGGCCTGGACCGGCGATCTCCACGGCGTCGAGCGCATCCACACCAACCCGCAATTTGCCTGGATTGTCGATCAGGTCGAAACCCACACGTTGAACTATCTGCAAGAGTTAGGTCTGGATCTAAGCAAAGTCGAACTCTACATTCAGCGAGCCTGGCCAGTGGTGTCGCGTCACCAGCAAGAGGTCGGCTCCCATTGCCATAATACGGCCCACATTAGTGCGGTCTACTATATAGAAGTGCCCCAATCGGGGACAGATGAAGCCGGATGCCTGGTGTTTTTTGACGATGCCCGGCTCAACGAGGTCAGCCCCGGTCTGGGCAGCGAGAACACCGACATTATTGCGAATTGGAAC
>JBCCRZ010000438.1:0-5561 GCA_039200855.1 Cyanobacteria bacterium P01_D01_bin.44
GTCCAGATGAGCACTCATCAGGGTGAAATCGAGATTGAGTACGAAATGTACGGTGTCCCCGACCGCTTGCAGGTCTTGTATGAAGGCCAGGAAGTGCTGGACACCGGCTTTGTCTCAGGCAGCCAAACGGTGTCGGTGCCCTTCTCAGGTAAATCAGGCCGGGTAGATGTCATCGTCACAGGCAACCAGGAGCAGTCTGGGACGCAATGGGATTACATACTGCGATGTCCGAGGTGAGGTGATGGGTAGTGGGTAATGGGTAGTGGGTAGTGGGTGGTGGGTGGTGGGAAAAAATAGAGAGTGTTCTGACTCACCTCTATTTACCCTCTACCCTCTACCTCCCCTGCCCCCTCTGCCCCCCTGCTCCCTCTCTCCCCTACCTATTCTCTCTAAATCTGTACTGCCTCTAAACCAAACCTAGCCACTATGAAACGTCTTAAATACCTAATTTTAGCGACGCTCACCACTGTTCTTGTCGGGGGCTGGAATCTGCCCTTTATGGCCTTTGCCCAGCCGCCTATTGAGCTATCGCAAACCCCTGCGGCCCTGACAAATAATCCCGAGCGCTTTGCGACGTTTATCCAGGCGGATGGGCTGTATCGCTCGGGGAATGTGGCGGCGGCTGAGCAGCTTTATCGTCAGGTCAAGCCTGAGTTTGCGACCCCCTCAGTGGCGGAGGTGCCCACACCGATGTATGAGGCTGAGGCGCTGTCGCCGGGGGGGCTGGTGTATTGGAATAATGCTCAAGCGGCACTGGAGGCGGACGATGCCGATCTAGTGGTACTGTCGTTGCAGCAGCTGGTGACGGACCAGCCAGCGTTTATTCCGGGGGTGTTGACGCTGGCGGAATTTTTGAACGAGCAAGATCGCGAGGGCGAGGCCATTGAAGTGCTGGATCAGGCAGCGACCCTCTACCCTAGCTCGGCGGATGTGGTCATGGCCCAGGTACTGACCCTGGCAGATGCGGGCCTGCACCTGGAGGCGTCGATTGCGGCGCGGGAGTTTTCGATTCTTTATCTGGACCATCCTCAGGCAGGCGAGTTTGCGGAGTTAGCCGAGGATGAACTGGATGAGTTTTTAGATGATCGCAAGCAGGACTCTATCGTAGGCGGCGCATTGAATATTTTGGGGGGCATTTTCACAGGTAATCGGGTGCCTTGGGAGTCTTGGGACTCTGCCGTAGAGACTTACGAGATTGTGGATTTGATGCTCTCTGATGAGAAAAAGTTTGGGGCTCAAGTGGCTGAACAGTATGCAGAGCAGCTGCCCCTTGTGGATGATCCTGAGATTGTTGACTATGTGACTCAGCTCGGTCTAGAGGTGGCTCGGTTGATGGGTCGGGATTTTGACTATGAGTTTTTTGTGGTCCAAGACAACTCGATGAATGCCTTTGCGCTGCCGGGGGGCAAGATTTTCATCAATACGGGGGCAATCTTAGCGGCGAACTCCCAGGCTGAGCTGGCCGGGGTGCTGGCCCACGAGGCAGCTCATTCTGTGCTCTCACACGGCACTCAGAGTCTCTTTCGCGATAATTTGCTGGCTCAGCTGGGTGATCAGGTGCCCTTTGGGGACTTTGTGTCGGGTCTGCTGAGTTTGCACTACAGCCGGGAGCAGGAAAAACAGTCTGATATCTTGGGTACCCGGGTGCTATCTACAGCGGGGTACGCTGCCGATGGCCTGCGGAATTTTATGGCGACGCTGGGGGCCAACACCCCCTCGGAACAGATTGAGTATTTTTCGAGCCACCCGGCTTCGGCCTCACGGGTGGAGTATTTGGAATCCCTGATTCAGCGGAATGGCTACAATCGCTATGCGCTGGAAGGGGTGGATCGGCATTCGGAGATTCAGGCAAGGTTGGGGTAATGGGTAGTGGGTAGTGGGTAGTGGGTAGTGGGTAGTGGGTAGTGGGTAGTGGGTAGGAGATAGGAGATAGGAGACTCTTTTAATTGCCCAATAGTCAGCTGTGGCAATAGACAAATTTGAACAGGTTTGCCGCGCATTGGCTTAAAAATCGAAATAATAAACGCAAACGTCTACCCGTGATGCATCTTGATTGAGCGATCTCACCTATAGACTATAGCCTGAGTAAAAGATAGCCCGGTGAGCGTGGGCGAGAACCTGCGCTAAAGCGTCAATAACGGCGAGAAAATGGTCAATCCATTCGAAATACATCGAAATTCGATGGGATTGGCTTCGACGATTTCACCATCCACCACCAGCTGCTGGGGTGGATCGGTGGTGACTTTAAGCTGGTGGGTGCGCAGACACACGAGGTTTTCTTCTTCAAACTGAGACTTGATCAGGGCTGAGGCGAGCAGCGTTGCGGAGGTGTTGATGGCCTGTAGCCAGGTTTTGGAAATGAGAATGGTCACCTCTAACAGGCCATCGTCTGGGATGACTTCGCCAAACCCCTGGGCCATCACGGAGGTTGGGGGGGCGGCATTAGCGACGGTCACGGCCCGTGTCTGGAGGTCAAGTACCTTGCCATCGATCTCGATTTCGGCTTTAAAGGGCTGTTGGGTAAACATTTGCTGCGCGCCAGAGAGGATATAGGCCAGGGTGCCTAGCTGATTTTTGAGTTCTCGATTGGCGTTGTTGACCATACCGGCTTCAAAGCCGACCCCGGCCAGCAAGACCATGGGGATATCGTTGCAGTGGGCGACATCGACCATGCGTGTGTTGCCAGCGGCAATGGTTTCACAGGCGCGCTTGAGGTTGGTGGGTAGGCCCATCGCCACGGCAAAGGCATTGGCGGTCCCTCTGGGGATGACGCCCAAGGGAATGCCAGTTTCAAGGGTGACCCCTGCGATCGCAGACACGGTACCATCGCCACCCGAGGCAATAATGCAGCCGGTCTCGTTCTCAGCCTCCGCTGACTGGATGGCAGCAATGGCTTCCTGGGCTTGTGTCACCGGGTCAATGTCTGGCTGGGTAAAAATCGTGCGCAGATTCATCTGCGGTTCTAAAATTTGGCGAATCAGGGCCAGGTCCTGGTCAGGATTGCCTTGTCCTGCCACGGGGTTAAAAATCAAATAAGCATCCCGACGCTTGGCCACCCCCTGAATCGCCAGCTCAGCCATCGCGACATTGGTGGCCAGGGGTACATTATGCAGGTTACAGGCTCGCAAGATGGGATAGTAATCGGGCTCATGGGGCTTGGCTTCGGCTGGGTCCATCAGGAAGACAACGCCAGCCACTTCCCCGGAGACGATACGGGCGGCAATTTGTAGGTCACCGCCCTGGGGACCTGGGGCCACTCGCTCAATAGGTAGATCGGTGGCGGCTTCAATCCACTGCCCGGTGGTATCCGTGGCGATCAGATGATAGCGCGATAGAACCGGGCGATACTTTTTAGCCAGGGCAACGATTTCATTTTTTTGGGTGTCATGGGCAATCAGGGCAACGCAAATTGTCATGATGACTGCTCTTGGTCTGCAATCGGTGATCTAGTCAACGCAATACTAGCTAACTGCATCGAGTGTAGGACATCGCGAGGAATCTTACCTGTCTCCCACATGAATCAAGTCGAGACTCATTTTAATTGACTTGAGACTCAATGTGAGTCATTTCGATCTTAATTTGAGATAAGCTTTTTAACGGTTTGTGTCTTTGAAGTTAGCGTTGAGGGAATGGGATCTCGCGTCATGATGGTCTCGGACTAAACTAGGGTTATGACAATTGCAATAATGTCTCGTAATGGTTAGTTCAGCCCCCCTGATTGCCCAGCCTGTGCCGCAGCCGATTGGTGAGAAGCGAGTGGTTTTTCGGTCGCTTAATTGGCAGCGCTATCAGATGATTCGGAGATCGCTCAGCCCTGATCGCAACACTCGCTTAACCTATGCCCAGGGGACTTTGGAAATTACCATGCCGCTCGAAGCCCATGAGTTTGCAGCTCGATTGATAGAGCGATTTATCTACATTTTGGTGATGGAGCTGGGCATGGATATGAAGACGATGGGGTCTACTACGTTGGATCGAGAAGTTTTAGATCGCTCGGCTGAGCCGGATGATGCTTACTACATTCAGAATCAGCCTTTGGTCGCCGGACGCGATGTTGACCTGGAGAAAGATCCGCCCCCAGATTTGGTTGTGGAGGTGGATATTACCCACACAGATATTGATAAGCTCAGGCTTTATGCGGCGATGGGGGTGCCAGAGTTTTGGCGCTATAACGGTGAAACCTGGCGGATTTATGGTTTACAAGGGTCTGGCGATAAGGCTGTTTATCAAGAGTTAGAGATGAGTCCTACGTTTGCTGGGGTACCCAAGGTAAAGCTCTATGAGTTTTTGGCGGCGGCTCGTCAGAGTGAGATGACGGCGGAACGGGATTTACGGGCATGGGTGCGATCGCTTGGTTGAACACCTTGATCATGCTCAAAATTGGCAGCTTGCTTCACAAAGTCCCGTAGGGTAATATTCCTGCTACCAAACCGTTTCCATGGTTAGTGAAAAGCCGGGTAAAACATCTTCGCCGGATAGCGTGGTGGGGCGTTCTAATATTTGAGGCTCAACACCAGGGCGATAAATCCAAACACTCCGCAGTTTGCGGTTGAGCAACCATCCCAGTCGAACGCCGCTGTTCATATACTCATCCATTTTGGCTTGGGTTTCGGTGAGAGAGTCGGAGGGGGACATGAGTTCCAGGACAAAGTCAGGGGAGATCGGGGGAAATTTTTCTCGCTGGTCAGGGGGTAGGGCCTCCCAACGGGGTTGAGTGACCCAGGCCAGGTCTGGGGAGCGATCGCCGCCTTGGGGTAGTCTGAAGCAGGTAGAAGAATCGAACAGGACACCTAATTTGGCCTGTCGATTCCAAATGACAAAGTCAGCGCTGATTTCAATGTTGCGATTGCCGGTTTCACCGCCGGTGGGTGGCATGATCAGCAAATGACCGACCGGGGTGCGTTCAAATTTAACATCAGGATGAGCGCGGCACAGTTCGTAGAACTGCTGGTCAGTCAAATTGGTTAGGGCTCTAAAGTCTGCTGTAAAGGTCATTGCGCTTTCTAGTCTGCCACGCATTGGCTGATTTCATCCATGATAGAACATGTGATCGCACGCCAGTCAAACGCGATCGAACTGAGTGCTGATAACTTATGCAAAGGCGATCTCTCCTATCAGTCAGCAAACTGAGACTTAACTCCTCAAGTTGAGACTAAACTTGAATTACTTGAGTCCCATCTTGAGACAAAAAACAACGTGCCTATGCAAATAACCCGCAAGGGTACTTTTTATTTCCCTTGGTTCATGTATATTCGTCAAATAGAGTAAAGTTGAGTGTTAAGGTCCGTTCCTATGTCCCCTTTCTGAGCGGCAATGGCCTTTGAGCAAGATATTTTCATCAGCTATGCCCACATTGATAATTGAATATCTGGGGTAAACCACTGGTTTGACCAGTGCGACTCGAAAAGCTTTGAGCGTAACGGCAGTAAAGTTCCTCCTACGGTGACACCACCGTGTCGAACCATAGGAGAAAGAAAATGTCGAATTCGTATCAAAGCCTTTCACATTCTAAGTGGGATTGCAAGTATCACATTGTATTTGTGCCGAAATATCGCAAGAAA
>JBCCRZ010000439.1:0-5557 GCA_039200855.1 Cyanobacteria bacterium P01_D01_bin.44
ATTCGGGTTTCACAATATTCCGACGATGCGGTGCGGATTGTTGTCGATCTGATGGCGGGCACCGAGCTGGAGTCAGCGCAGGCCGATATCCAGTTTGACGACGTGGATGGGCGGCGACAATGGCGTTTTCGTCCGTTGATTGCAGGGGTCGCTCCGGCTATTGCTGAGGATAGTGCCATTGATGAGGGTGAGCCTTTCTCAACCTTAGGTGGGGCAGAGGCGCTGGCGCTGCCCCCTAGTCTCAGCGCAGACGGGCTCCAAGTTGCACAGCCAAGTCCGGCCAGTGATACTCCCAATGTGCTACCCATCGACCCCTACGCCCCAGCTGCCAATGCTGAGGTGATCAGTGTGCCGTCCCTGGCCGATGCCCCGGTTGCCCCGTCAAGCTCACCCAGCCCGCCAAGTATCTCTGTAGAAAACGATGATGTAACAACCGTGACCGAGGTGCCCCCGATGAGCGCCCCTGAGGTGACTGAAAATGTGGCTGGGGTGTCTCCAGAGCAACCTGCGTCTGAAGAGGCAACCACATCCTCAGATCCGACAGAAACAACAGACGGGAGCATTGAAACGGACCCAACCCACGATTTGCCCACCCTAGACGCGACTGCCCCCATCGCATCATCTGACACCGAACCTGCAACTGATGAAACGACCCCCGAAGCAGCACCCCCCACTGAAAGCGAACTCAGAGCGGTAGTGGGTACGCCAACGGCGAGACCAGAGGCAACCCAGCCAGACATCCAAACTGCGATCGCAACCTCCCTCGACCCATCTATCACACCTTTACCAGTGACCGCAAACCAGACAGCACCGGAAAGCGCAGCCCCGAGTATTTCAGGTATCTCAGAGTCTAAAAACCCAGCGCAAACAACCCCAATTTCAGTGTGGCCTGAGCCAATTTTCTTTGGGCAACCGCTACCCTAAAAGTTTTGAGCTCTCAATTTTAAGTTAATCGAGCCCCGGTATCTCGATTGAGCTGACCCATCTCTAACTTAAAACCGAGTTTGACCATCATTCTGGTAAAGACAGTTGATCTCAGCGTTTTCTGGGACGTCAATATCGCCTGTGTAGCCAAAGGTATTCATCCGGTTGCGGCAGGCGCTGACGTCTTCGCCATTGATGGCGTCTTTTTGCCTAAGCACGTTCCAATTTGAGCTACGCAGCACGCAGCCGGGCTGGGTTTGAGGCTGCGATACAAACACCCGTCGAGGGTTCAGAGTCACAAAGGTGCGGGTTTCAGTGACGATGGCGCTGGCCCCATATTGGGCACACAGTTGAGGATTAGGAGCTAGCTTAGCGATTTCCAAATCCGTCGTGAGGCTTTCGGAGCTGAAATTGACGTTATAAGTCAAAATCATGCCAGCCACGATGCCAATAATAAAGATGCCGCCTAAAATCGCCAGATTAAAAAGGTTTTTACTGCCGCCACCCTTCGGATCACCGCCGCCTGGACTCCCACCCGGCCAGCTGTTGGGGCCATTGGGCGGCTCTCGGTAATCATTCATATCTCTCGGAGGTGGCATGTACCGGGGTTTACGTTTCATGAGACGCTAGAAAGAGTCAGAAAATTTAATCAAAACCACAGCCAGTTTGAAAACTTGAGTTTTCCCGTAGGGCAAACTATAGGTCTGGATGTGGCCAAGGTTTAGTTTAATCTAGAAGTTCTGTTCCTAGTATGCCTTTGATTCGTCAAGTTGCGTGCAGAGCAAACCCTTTATTCTACTGGTGAATACCCGTGAAGTCCATCAAAGCGAGTCCACTCAAAAAGATACGCCCCTTAAATACGCTCATTGCGGATACCGTAACCATTTTTTGGGGAGATTGGCTCGATTTGCGGGTACGGATTCCCCAGGTAGCGGCATCGGGGTTAGTATCCCCGCTGATTTACATCCTGGCCTTTGGGCTGGGGCTGGGCAGCTCGATTGACCGAGTGGCCACTCCCACAGCCGGAGATAGCTATTTAGAATTTATGTTGCCGGGGATGGTGGCGCTGTCGTCTATGGTGATTAGTTTTGGGGGGACCACCTTCTCGATTTGTGGGGAGCGGCTGTTTACTAAGAACTTTGAGGAAATGCTGCTCTATCCGATCCATCCCCTGGCACTGCACCTGGGCAAGATGCTGGCAGGGATTGTTAGAGGGATGCTAACGGCGGCATCGGTCATTTTAGTGGCGGTCCTATTTACCCAGCAGCCACTGAGTTTTATTAACCCCCTGTTTTTGCTGCTACTGGTGCTAAACTGTGCGGTCTTTGCCGGCCTCGGCGTGATTGTGGGCTTAAATGTGAAGTCGCTGGAGAGCGTGGGCCTATTTAATAACTTTTTGATTGTGCCCATGTCGTTTTTGGGAGCGACTTTCTTTGACCCCGCAACGCTGCCGAGTGCGCTCAAGGCGATTGTATATTTACTGCCCCTAACCTATACATCCGTCGGACTCAGGGCAGCAGCCTACCAACCGCTAGCAGAATTTCCTTGGTACTCAATTCCGATTTTGCTGGTAGTTGCGATCGCACTCTCCTTTATTGGGGCATACCAGTTTTCACAACAGCATGATTAGAGGTAGAGCAGACTATGTGCGGGGAATGTGCTGCTCTGGTGAGATCGCTGCTCTGGTGAGATCGCTGCGCTTGGTGAGGGCGCTACGCTTGGTGAGGGCGCTGCGCTCGTTGGGGATACTGTGTGGATGAATTCATCTTCACCTACTCACCCACTCACCTACTCACCCACTCACCCCGCTAAGGGTCGATGCAATCCTAACTCGCAGCCATGCTCAACGCCGGGGTTAACACTGCTGCCACTTCTCCCCCCGGATGTCCCATTTGGGAAAAGATCCGATAGTCATCCAAACTAACCGGTGGAGCCAGAGCAGGCTGGGTCTGACCGACGCGCACCAGGTTGTAGCGGGTCCGTTCACCAAAGATGGCAAACGTAATGCGGAACATTTCAAAGAAATTGATTACCCAACCGCACTCAGCCTCTGTACACCCTTCGTAGTAGCGAATGAGATCGGCAATTCGCAGCTCCAAATGGATTTGCACATGGCGGCAAAATAGCGAAATCTTGAGCAACACCAGCACTAGATAGAGCGGATTGCCCTGGGCCATCACTCGTGCAAATAACGGCGAAGGATATTCACGGTCGTGGGTGAGTAGCTCATTAATGAGATTATTGCAGGTTCTTAAAATCAGAGCATCGTTGACTTCTTCATAGTCGCGGTGGGTATAGAGCCCCATTAGAGGGTCTGCCAGAGACTGCTTAAGGATATCCGAAGTAGCAGAAAGCGGCAGCGCAAACAGCAAATATTGGAGCAGCGCTCGTTTAAAGTCTCGATAGCTCAGATGGCACACCTGCTGACGAAATACACTAGCGAGGTTGGTGTAGCTAAACTCGCCGGGTCTGAACAACAGCACCTTGACCAGGGTTAAAACCGTATCGCCCATCACGGTTGGGTTTTTAGGCAAGTAGAGCGCTTTACTTGAAGTGACAAAATACCTTTCTTCTGATGTTTCAGCATTGCCCTCTGAGCGGGCAGTATACATCGCCAGATCAAACCGAAACTCCTCCCGCAACCGGTGGGAAAAAGTGTGGGCTGCCTTGCGCTGCTCAACTGGGTTCTTTAAGTTGACATACTGCGGCACCAGTAGGTAAGAGGTATAGCGATCGCACCAATGCGCCTCTTCGTGATGACGGGCGGCAAACAACCTTAGTTCTCTGTAATGCTCGCTCTGCACAAACCCCCTGAGCCACTCTCGTAGGCGCTTGTTGACCAACGAAACTCCAGGCCTTAGCAGGGCTTGATCCTGAAGGATTTTAACTAATTGTCTAATCGCATCGGGATGACGCTGCAACCCCCAGTTATTGATCAGGATGTAGCAAATCCGCTTCAGCGTATGTTGAAATTCTTTTTCATCATTGAAGATGACAATTGAGTGCAGTGCGGCAGCTAAATCCCAGGTTGTAGATTGAGTGGACTCTGTAAAGAGACGCCTGACAGCTGCTAATGTGTCTTCGGTTTGCTCGCGATGCACGCTTTGCAGAAAAAAATCATACAAAGCGGACTGCGCCGTTTGAATATCAATTCCGACCATGCCTCTTGCGGACTAAATCCGATCCCCTGATGTTCTGAAACTTCTGTGATAGATGTAATGATTGAATTAAGAAGTTCACATAAAGATATCATCTGCCCCCTGTCAGGCAGCCCGTATTATCTCGGAGAAGAAAATAGTCGGCTACCAACTCCTGAGACTCGCATACATTTTTCTCCGGCCAAATGATCACACTAAGTTACGACCATTAATGCGTGTGCCTCCGGCTACAAACTTTTTTTGAACACCGCCTTAGCTCAGGGGTTAACAACTTATTTTGTTTGAAAAAAACCCGATCTTATCTTTGGAAAGATGTTTTAATTGATACTCGATATCTATCCGCAAAATCTCGGAGCTAACGACAGGAGAATTATTAGCAATGTTCAATAATTTCTTACTTATATGGCTTGCCTTTCAATCCGAGTATTCTCCCGTTTTGTTGTTATTGATACAAAATGCCTTTGAAGCTTCATCTGTCTCCGCCTGAGCCTATCCACAGCGAGAAACCAGGTTTCTTGTATCGGAATACCTGCACCTCAAAACTCAGTGAAGAAACTGGGTTTCTAGTATTCAGGCACCCCAGCCAGGGCATATTCTTGCCGCTTATCGACAGTATTCCTGGTTTGCTCATTGAAGCTGACCACCTCAACCGCCAGCGGTGGAGGGGCTTCTGGCTACAAAAACAGAAATACCCTACGCGATCGCAACCCCTTCAGCCTTCAGCGCAAAGATTTGCTCAATGGTTTCAGCCACTGACTTATCTGGGGTTGAGGCTCCAGAGGTGACCCCAACTACGATATTGCCCTCGGGTAGCCAGTCGTCAGTCACGACCAGATTCCCATGCAGTAGCTTATGCTCGATCCGATTGCCAGGGCCAATCCGCTCTGGCCCATCGATGTGATAAGAGGGGATATGGCGCTCGACGGCGATCTCTTGCAGGTGGGTCGTATTGGAGGAGTTAAAGCCGCCGATCACCACCATCAGGTCCACATCCACATCCACCAGCTCAAACATGGCATCCTGGCGCTCCTGGGTGGCGTCACAGATGGTGTTAAAGCTGGAGAAATGGTCGTTCAGGTTTTGAGGACCGTACTTTTGCATCATAGTGTGCTCAAATAGCTTGCCGATTTGCTCGGTTTCACCTTTGAGCATGGTGGTTTGATTGGCAATGCCCACATGGTCAAGGTCCGTGTCTGGAGCAAATCCCTCTGAGTGAGCGTGCTTAAACTTTGAGAGAAACTCGATACGGTCACCGCCGTTGAGGATGTAGTCAGCGACGTATTGCGCCTCGGCCATATTCAGCACCACTAAATATTTGCCTGCAAAGGAACTGGTGGCCAGGGTTTCTTCGTGCTTGTACTTGCCGTGGATGATGGAGGTAAAATCCTTTTTTTTGTGCTTTTCGACGGTGTTCCAAACCTTGGATACCCAGGGGCAGGTGGTGTCGATGATCGTAGAACCACGATCGTTAAGCA